>JAUWHT010000097.1 GCA_030605745.1 Pirellulales bacterium
CGAGAAGCCAAGCATCAAACCAGAGGCACCAAGTCGCGGCCTGGGAGATACAGTGAAAAAGCTCGCGGATAAGTTTGGAATTAGGCCGTGTGGGGGGTGTGGTCGCAGGAGAGACAAATTGAACAAACTATTCCCATATAAGGAGAAAACCTAATGAGTAACCAAAGCTACGGGAAAAAAGACGGGTCCGGCAAAGGTGTCGGACAAAAGGGCGGCGGAAGACGTAACGCCAACCAAGAACCATGCAAACGTAGCGGGCCAGGCCGGGGTGCGGGCGGCGGTCGGGGCAAGGGCACGGGGCGAAAGCAATAACCCGGAAACCGTGCGGACAAACACGAAAGCAAAGGCAAGATCATGGCCATCAGAATTGAACATCAACCAGCCGGCGCGGCCGTCGGCATGGCGGCATACGCGGCCGGGCGCGGGAAGACCCGCCAGCGTCAGCAGAAATACGCGCTGGACCTGTGGAAGGACGAACGGCGAACGCAGGCCCGCCGCGAAGAAAGGATGGCCGGTTTCAAGTATCGGGCGGCGCTGGAAGGACGACGCGAACAGGCCACACAGGAACGCTTCGAGGCAGGGCAAGAGGCGACGATGAAACGCTTCGAGGCAGGGCAAGGGGCGACGCAGGATCGCTTTGAGGCGGGGCAAGAGGGGATGCAGAAACGAGCGGAGGAATCCCGACAGCAGCAAAGAGATATGCAGATCGAGCGCGGCTTGCAGTCTGGTGACTTAGTATTGTCCCCGCGTGCGAAGGACAAGATACAAAAGGCGAGGGACGATTATGCTGACGCAGTGGCGGACAACAAATTCACCGATGACAAGCTTGATGACATCCGGCGACAGACAGAGGATAAAATACGCAAAGCGAAGCGGGTGGGAGCACAACTGCCCGAGACGCCATCCGCATCGGATGTGGTTGGTCGGAACGTAGTTGTCTTTGACAAGGACACGGGGCAATACAGGAAACCGGAGAAAGGGGAGCAGCCTAAGTACCAAGTCATCGACGACAAGTTGGTGCCTATTCCGGCGACCACCGAGGAGACGGCAGCCGCGGATGAGCAAAAAACGAAGCAGAGAAAACGGACTGCCTTGGAAAACCGGATGACGAAGTTGAAGGACAAACTGCGAGACGAGCAGCAGGAGGGCGACGAGCCGCTCAAACTAGATCACCCCCGTCTGGTGGCGATTCAACGCGACATAGATGAAGTGCAAGGGCAGGTGGATGCGTTAGAGGCCCCAAGTGGCGGCGGGGGAGTGCAGCGCGTTGAAGTAGGGGTAGGTGGCGCAGAGATTCCACCGAAGGAATCCGCACTGGCAGCACCCGAGGAATCGGCGCCCAAGAAAGCAGAGGCCGAAGGACCTGTATCTAAGGGTATAGGACTTCTGACACCCGATGAACTTGGGATACCTGATGAACCGGCACCTGAGGTGGATTGGATGCAGGATGAGATTGACAAACAAGACGCCGAGAAGAAAGGTACGCTGGCTCACATAAGGCCGGGGGATATCAGCCAGGAAGACCTTGATCTACGGGCAGGCCCGAATGCGGAGCGTGCGGAGAAGCAACGCTTGGCGAAGGAAAGGCGGGCCGCCGAACTGGCGAAGCGACAGGCCGGTGTCCATGCAAAGGCAGCCCGGAAGCGTACCGGTCGCAAGGGCAGGTTGGGCCAACCGCAGAGATTCTCTATTTCTGGGCCGGAAACCTTGATTGCGGGGCAAGCCAACAAGAAGCTCAGCCCTGACGGCAAGTGGGAATGGGATGGGACAAAGTGGATTCCCACGGGAGGTGCGTAATGGCAGTTGCCACATGGTCTCCAGCAGATACGGACATTCCGCCGCCGCCGGGATTCCAGGTTTGGTCACCGAAGGATACGGATATTCCCCCTCCGCCCGACTACGAACCCGAACCCGTAGTTCAGCAACCAGAGCCAGCTCCAGCCAAGCGACCCATTCAGCAGCCCGAGCCGGCCGCGCCGATCGAGCCGGCCGCAACCGAGCCGGTTGCACCACAGCCCGCGGGAAGAAGCCTTGAGTTTCAGGGAACAATCTATCAGTTTGGGCCGGAATGGTCCGACCAGACCATCAAGCCGTTCTTCGACAAGATACTTGCGAGCGAACGTCAGCTTTCGCCCGAACAAGCGGGCGGCCGATCCTTGCTCATTGATTCGCCTTCCCATATCGAATCACGGCGGAACATTCCCATGAGCCAAACGGGATTAGAAGAGTACGCTGAATTACTCTCGGGCGAAGATGCCGAGGGAAATCTGGTCGTGGTGAAACCCGAGGACGTTACTCCGCAAGGGCTGGCGCAAGTGATTGAAATGCGGAAGAAGTACGCCGCCGAATGGGAGAAGGAACCGAACGTCAATCCGGTTGCTCTACGGCAATTCAAGGAAAAAACCGCAGCAATGGAACGGGACATACCCCGGCCGTGGCCGAACGAAACGACCGTGGAAGGATACGCCAGACGCTACCTCGACAAGATGACGGACGCGGAGGCGATCAGGTCGGCGAAGAATCGGCCGGGGATCAAGGCTGACATTACGGCCGATGAAGCTCGGCAAATGCTGATTGCGGATCGGGCCAAAGTGAGAATCCCGGAGGTCATTGCTAGTGATGAAGCGATTCTGGAAAAACGGCCCGGTTACAAGCCACCCACAAAACCGGCCGAGAAACCAGGGTGGCTTAAATGGGCAAAGGACAACGCAGTACGAATCGCCCGCGACACCGGCGTAACATCAGCTAAGCTTGCGGTCGCGGTGCCGCAAACCGTGACGGGATTGGCTGATATGATTCCAATTACTGCGGCACTTCCAGGGGGCGGCCCCGGCGGACCACTAGCGACGGCGGCGGAAAGGGCTGGAACTCCGCTGTATGGGTGGGCGGGCTGGATGCAGGAAAAGTGCGGAATTCGTTACGAGAAGGCACAACAGATTTTACATGAAGCGTACAGCCCTGAGACTCAGGAAGCCTATCGCAACGTAGCCGAGGCGGAAGGAATTCTCGGGAAGGTGGGGGCTGCAATCACAAATCCGTCCATGATCGCCACAACAGTTGGCGAATCAATAGGCCCAATGATGGCTGGCGGTGCTATTGGCAGCGCAATCAGGGGTGCTGGCCTGTTGGGGAAGTTTAGCAAATATGGCTACGCAATCGGCGAGGGGCTAGTGAGCGCCGGCGCTGGTGCGGAACAAACCAGGGCACAATCGGAAAGCGGATTCCTGACCGAAGAACAAGTAGGAATAAACATCGCCAGTGGAGCCGTAACTACGCTGATTGGCGCACTTGGTGGAAAGCTGGCGGCCCGATTGGGCGTTGACGACATTGATGTACTACTGGCTGGTGGCGCTAGCCAGAAGACCCAGCGCAACATCGTGACTCGCGTGGTGGCTGGAGCGCTCGTCGAAGGCGGCGTGGAAGAAACGTCCCAATCCGTACAAGAGCAGATCGCCAGCAATCTTGCGAACGGGAAGCCGTGGTGGGAAGGTTGGGATGAATCAGCGGTAGTTGGGGGTCTGTCGGGAGCCGTGATGGGAGCAGGGGTACAGCTTCGCCCACGAACTCCAATAGCGGAACGGCTAGAGTCACTCAAACGGCTTCGCCCCAAGGGATTCGTTTCAAAGGCAGAAGGAAAGGCGATAGACCTGACCGAAGAGGAATTAAAAAACCGAGGCACGCGGAAGAAAGCGGTAGAGGACCGTATTCAACAAGCCGAAAAGGAGATGAAAGATGCCGGCAAAGTACCTGAAGATCAAACGGTCCCTGAAACGCCAGGGGAGGTCGGACAAAGAGGCGAAACAGATCGCGGCAGCGACGTATATCAGCCAGGGAAAAGGAAAGTACGCCCGAAGCCGCCGGGCAAAGTCGCTCCAGCACGGGCGGAAGGGGAAGTACCGGTAGGCTTTTACGACAAAACCGACCAGGGCAAGGCGGACACAACCCCCGCCGAGCTGGTCGCTGAATTTGAGGCCGGGCCTGAACGCACTGCCGCAATGACGGAACGGGTGGCTGCTGGCAAGCGGCTGGCTGGAACTGCTCAGGTTGGAGATACGCTTATTGACCCCGACGGGGAGGTTGTGGGGGTTATCAGCTCTATCGGGCCGTCCAGCACGA
>JAUWHT010000153.1 GCA_030605745.1 Pirellulales bacterium
GTAGTAAGCTGCATGGGTCGGCCTCCTTGCCTGCGGGAATGTTTTGTGACGGTTGAATCACATGCTATCCCAAATTGGCCTGGAGGCCGATACCATTTCAGCTACATTTCGAGCCCGAAAATGTGCAAAACTTGAACTAACAGCCTACAAGATCTTTGCCTTCAGTTCATTGAGCAGGGCCATACCTTGGCCGATTTCCTCTTTTTGCCGTGCGGGTTCTTGTGGGATTTCCCGCTCGATGGTCAGTGGGCCGTCGTAGCCGATTTCGTCCAGGGTACGCAGGAAGTTCTCCATTCCCACGTCGCCTTCGCCCAAGGGAACCTCGGCGCCCCACTGTTCGCCGGGTTTGGCCGCCCATTTCCCGTCCTTGCAGTGCACGCTGCGGACGAACTTGCCCACCTTGCGCAGGGCCTCGATCGGCTCGCCCGATCCGTACAGGATCATGTTGGCCGGATCGAAGTTGATAAACAGGTTATCGCGGTCCACCTCGGCGATGAACCTAAGCAGCGCGTCGGCCGACTCCTGGCCGGTCTCCAGGTGGAACCGCTGTCTGTTCGCCTTGCAGTGATCGGCGATGTCCCGGGTCACGGCCACGACCTCGACGTAGAGCGGATCGGCCGGATCGTGGGGTATGAAACCCAAGTGTAACGCCGCTACATCGACGCCCAGCAGGCGGGCGAAATCGGCAATCTCTTTCATCTCCCGGGTCCGAGCCGCCCGGGTCTCCGGCGGCACCAGTCCGACGGTCCGGGCAGTCGTGGGGATGTCGGCGTAGCTTTCGCCCTCGAAGCCCCCGAATACCGCGGTGATCGTGATTCCCAACTCCTTTAGCCGGGCCAGAAACTGCTCTGCCTGGTGGGGCGTTCGCGTCGCCTTCTGCGGAGCATGTAGGTGAATCGTCGGCACACCCAATTCGTGTGCAATCTCCAGCTTGACACCCAAGCCGGCGTCAATACTGGCAAATACGCCAAGTGGCCATTTTTCCATGTGGTTCTCCTTGTCTTGGTTTTGAAGAGTACCGTTTAGCCGCCGGGCTTGCCCGGCGCGTTGCCTGGGGGACAATTCGCTCTTGGGGTGGCAGTTTAACTGCCACCCCATCAACGCGCCGGGCAAGCCCGGCGGCTAAACAAATTTTCTATCAGCCCTTTTACCAGATCAACCACCGACCGGTCAAGTACCGTACCGCTTCAGATCGGGCTTGACCCCTTCGGGTGTTTCGTCGCTTTCGGGGTCGAACCACTGCTTGTTGAACTCGATCCGCCGGCCCTCTCGGGCGGCCTTGTTCGTCGTTAGTGCAATCACCGCATCGGCCAGGGCGACCTTGGGATGGCACCGCGGTAGGTTCTCCGGGGCCGGATTCCGGATGCACCAGGCCCAGTGTTCCTCCTCCTCGGTGTAGCCGCGGCTGACATCTTGTGTGGCCATTTTGCCGACCGCCACGGATGCCTCGTCGGGACTCTCTTGGGTGTCCAATGCGGGACCGTCCTTGCTCTTGGCAACCTTGATGCTGCTGCCTCTGCCGGAAGTGCTGAAGAGCATCACTTCCTTTTCGCGTTCGAGGATCAGCGTGCCTTTGGTGCCGAACACCATCTCGCCGTAGCCGCCGAAACCGTTCCCATTGATCGAAGCGTATTGCACGCCGATCTTCTTGCGCCCGGCGACGGGGTCCTTGGGGTCGTAGCCGGGTGCGGGAAACTCGATGATGCAGTAGACGTGGTCCTCGACGTCGCGATCCGGCGGGAACAGCGGCCGGTTGGCCGCGGCCGCCACACTGAGTGGAAGCTGCTTCTCCTTGCCCCCGTGCGACGCCGAGATGAAAATGCCGGCCGCGTCGAGTTGATGGCTTCCCAACTCGGCCATCAGGCCGCCACCGGTCCGATCCCACAGCCGCCAGCGGATCAACTCCTCGGCCGCCGGCCGATCGTAGATCACCTTGCCCTCAGCGTCCTTGTACTGCCTGTCCTTGTAGCCGAAGTCCTTGGCCGTACTCTTGAGCACCTCGTCGGCGATTTGGGCCTTCTTTTGGGCAACCTTTTTGGTCCAGGTCTCGATATCCTTGGGCGATTTGGCCCCGGCCAGCTTCCGCTCCCAGCTTTTCAACTCGGCGGCCAGCTTTCCTGCCAGCGAGTCCTTCGGCTTGATCTTCTCTGGCATCGGCTGCTTCCAGCTATCCCGGTTCGGCAAATTGCCGCGGTGCCACTGGGCCCGAACGTAGTGCAGATCGCCCAGCAGCCCTCGCCGGATCGTATCGACCGCATTGTCATAGAGGATGTTGTAGTGCCGCTGGTGTCCGGTGGCCAGGTGCAGGCCGGTTTGCTTGGCGACCCGGGCCATCTCCTTGCACTCGTGGACACTGTGGGCCATCAGCTTTTCGGTCAGCACGTGCAGGTCCGCCCGCATGGCCGCGATGGCCGCCGCCGCGTGCAGGTGCAAAGGCAGGGCGATGATCACCGCTTCCAAGCCGTCGGACTTGGCATTTTCGAGCATCTCCTGGTAGGTGCCGTAGACCTTGACGTTCTTTCGGGCCTGGTGTTCGGTCTTCCAGCCGTACTTACTGATCAGCCCCGGGCGGACCTTCTCGGCGGTTGCGCTGTAGACGTCCCCGTGGAAAGCCCGATAGACGCTGTAAGGGCGAATGTCGGCGACTGCCTTGACCTGGATGAACTCGGGGGTGATCGCCCCGATCAAGACGCTGCCTTCGTCGCCAGTGCCGATCACTCCCACGCGGACCGGCTCGGCAACGGCTGCCTCGTAGCCGAAGTAGAAGGCGCCCAAACCGCCGCCGGAAACTACGCCCGCCGCGATCCCCGTTCTAAGAAACTCGCGCCGGCTGACACCTTTGGCGTCGGGCACGTCGCTGCCGATGGCGGCCTGGAAGTTCTCCTTGCCGATGGCTTTTTCTTCAGGAGTCAGATTCATCTTTGTCCTCTTCTGTTTTATGCTGTTAGTTCCGTTTAGCCGCCGGGCTTGCCCGGCGCGTTGGTGGGTATCAATGCGCTCGAGCGCAAACGCGCCGGGCAAGCCCGGCGGCTAAACGAATTTGCTTCACGATATAATTCTCGACGAAATAATCCAATCCACCCCAGCGGCCCGCTGCGGTCACGGCAACCAGGAACAGGGCAACCATCTCGACGAAGTCCTTGTTGACCAGCAGGGCGTGTCCGGCCACTGGTGGGGCGGGCGGATAGATGGTCGGCCAGGCCGGCTGAGTGAGAACCACGAAGAACATGAACACTCCCCCACCCAGCGCCGCCGGCCGTGTGAATAACCCCAATATCAGGCACAAGCCGATCGCCGTCAGCCCGTAAGTGACCGCGAAGTTGATATAGTGGGCCATCGTCCAGGGCACCGGCAGCGGTCCCATTTCCTTCTGTTCGGCAGAGAGCACATTCCAGAGCGCCTGTTGGTAATCCTCGCCCATGGCATCCAGTTCGGTCAGCCAGACGCCGACCTCGCCGCGGAGCTTCTGCATCTCGTTCCAGGCACGCTTTTTATGGAATGCCGCACCATTGTTGCCGGCCGCCTTCCGGGCCTCGAAGTGGTCCAAGGCCCCAAAGTAGGCGGCTATATCTTCCTGGTTCTCCAGTAGGTAATACCTGGCTGAATCCCTATAGCGTTGGCAGATTTTGTCGATCTCGTGCTTCTGCTCGTCGTTAAGCCTATATTTCCTTACGACCTTTTCTTTCAGATTGTTCCACGCGTCGACGTATTGCGAGCCCAGGATCACTTCGCCGCTGGCGAGTTTTTCGATTTTCAGCCGCTGGTGCCCGTCGACGTCGGGCAGCATCGCGTAGAAGATCCAAGCCGCCGGGCCCTTCGCCTGAAGCAGGAAACCTTCGGCCGAGAACTCCGGATGCGCGATCTTCCACACTCCCTCGTAGAGAAAGTGAAAACCCAGGCTCAGCCGCAGGATCACCATCATCACTATGGTAGCCACGCCGATTTGGAATTTTTTCTCAAACACCGTCGCATATCTCCCATAGTATATTCTAGTCGCTTGTTACCTTTTCAACTACTACTAATAGCCGGGACGCAACGCGTCGCGGGCTGGCTTCCGCGACGCGTTGCGTCCCGGCTATTATCAAACGATCAATCCAACATTGACAGGGCACTGGTGGTCCGTCAATATCACCGACAAACGATTCTTGCCTTGAATCTGTCACCCCGCCGCAGAGGGGAGTGGCCGCCGAGTCCCAAGTTGGTCACAATCATCCGCATGAAAATCGTCCTCTGCTATCCGGTCCAGAAACGCCACTGCCGGCAGATCGCCGCCGCCGTGCCCGGGGCCGAACTGGTCGATGCCGGGCAGGAACGAATTGCCGAGGAACTCCTCGGCGCCGACATCTTCTGCGGCCACGCCAAGGTGCCGGTCGATTGGCCGGGGGTTGTCCGGCGAGGGCGACTCAAATGGATCCAGTCATCGGCGGCTGGGATGGACCATTGCCTGGTCCCGGCGGTGATCGACTCTCAGATCGTGGTGACCAGCGCCTCGGGCGTGCTGGCCGACCAGGTGGCCGAGCACACGATTGCGCTGGTGACTGGGTGGTGCCGGAGTCTGCCGACGTTTTTTCGCGCGCAGCAGAAGAAGGAGTTCATCCGCCGGCCTACCCGCGACTTGACCCGCAGCACGGTCGGCATTGTCGGCTTCGGCGGGGTAGGGCGGCGGCTGGCGGAGTTGCTCAGCGGCTTTCATGCCCGAATCCTGGCCACCGACATGTTCCCGGTCGAGAAGCCCGACTACGTCGAAGCCCTCTGGCCGGCCGATCGACTGGACGACCTGTTGCCACTGGTCGATATCCTGGTCCTGTCGCTGCCGCTTAACGAAATGACCCGCGGGATGATCGATGCTGCGGCGCTGGCAAAGATGAAGCCCGACGGACTGTTGGTCAACGTTGCACGCGGGCCGCTGGTGGTCGAAGCCGATCTGGTTGCGGCGCTCCGGAGCAGGCAGCTAGCCGGCGCCGTGATGGACGTGACCGCCCCGGAACCTCTGCCGCCGAGCAGCCTGCTCTGGGAGTTGCCCGGCGTGATCATCACGCCTCACGTGGCCGGCCAGAGCGCCCGGCGGATTGACAACATGACGGAGCTATTTTGTCGCAACCTGCGGCGTTGGCAGGCAGGCGAGCCGTTAATCAATTACCTGGCCGACAAGCGACTCGGTTTTCCGATCCGCGGCGCCGGAACCCCGATCTGGGGATAGGCCGTTTAGCCGCCGGGCTTGCCCCAATACCGTTGAATTAAGGGCAGAATTGGCAGCAACACAGTGGCACCGGCGTCTCGCCGGTGCCACTGTGTTTCCCTTAATATTACCACTAATTCAACGGTATTGGGGCAAGCCCGGCGGCTAAACAAACCTCGGAAAATATCGATATCGGTCTGGACGGACAGGGCCGCCGGCGGGTAAGATACACGTGGTATCATCCCATACCTATACATACCGAAAATGAGGCTAACAAATGTCCACTACGACATTTTTGGAAGGTAGTGCCACCCGAACGTGGGGAGGCCATCTAACCGCCCGCTGTCCGGATGAACTGCTCGAACGCTACCGGACGATCCTCGAAGACCAGCGACTGAGCTGGACCGAGCACCACCGGCTGATCCGCTTGTTGGGCTCGGGGGGGCAGGGGGTTGTTTATCTGAGCGAGCGGCGTGGCACCGACGAGTTTACCTTGCCGGTGGCCATTAAGGTCTTTTCGCCCGCACGCTACGAAAACGAGCGGGCCTACGACGAGGCCATGGGCCGGATGGCCCAGGTCGCCGCCCACGTGGCACAAATCCAGCAGGATAACCTGCTGGACGTCCACAACTGGGTCGACCGCAACCGCATCCGACTGATGGAGATGGAATGGGTCGACGGCTTCGATTTGTCCCGATTGCTCACGCGAAAAATGCTCGAGATGGTTCACCATCGCGTGAGCAATCGGCGCTGGAAGTACATCAACCAAGTGATCGTGACCGCCGGTCCGATGCAGCCGCGGGTGAAGCCGGGGATTGCGATCGCGATCGTCCGCGATTGCCTGGCCGCGCTGGCGGCGCTGCATCGCGACGGGATCGTCCACGGCGATCTGAAGCCGTCGAACATCATGCTCAAACGGACCGGCAATGCGAAGATCGTCGACCTCGGCTCGGCCTTCGAGTTGGACCACACCCCCGCGCAGCGAACCTGTACGCCGACCTACGCCGCGCCGGAAGTGCTCGAAGGCGGCGAGAGTTCGCCGCGGAGCGACCTGGCCAGCCTGGGATATGTGCTAATCGAGATGCTCTCGGGCTCGCCGGCGTTTGCCGGGCTGACCAGCTTTCGTGACTTGCTGGAGGCCAAGCGGTTCCTGGCCCAGCGGCTGCCGCGGATACTGCCCGACGAGGTCGTCTGCAACGAGCTGCTAATGAGCTTCTGCCGCGGCCTGGTCGCGCCCGATCCGATGCGCCGCTTCCCCAGCGCCGAAGCGGCCGACCTGGTCAAAGAAGGCGCCGCCAGCTTCCACCGCCAACTAATCAAGAGCGATCTGGCTAGCGAGTACGAAAACGAAATCCGGCTGTGGCTGGCAGAGTTGAAAGAGTTGGAAGAGCTGGATTAGTACTACAACGCTAACTCAACCTCAACGAACACACCACGGAGTGAAGTGGTTCAAGAGAGGCCCCCTTGTGCATTCAGATTTCGCGGCTAGACTCTGGGTTTCCCCGCGCGGGAAAGCAACTGTAGCCGGTCAGCGATGAGAGTCGGAAGCGGGGCTTCCGACGTTTTCCCAGCCGATTTTCCCGCCAAACAACCCTCCCGCCCCCCATAAGTGCAGTAAGGAGATTTCTGTGCCCAGCCTGACTCTCGCTACCCTTGTGCAAGTGTCGATCTTCGCCGCCAATGCCGACACCTACGCCGCGGCCCACCACATGGCCACCGAAACAGGCAAGCCGATGGTGGTGATGATAGGCACCGAGTGGTGCAAGCCGTACCAGAAGATGGAGAGAACCGTTCTGCCGCAGCTTCGCAAGCACGGGCTGCTGAAGAAGGTCGCGTTCGCCGTCGTCAACCCGGATCGCGAGCGGGCCCTGGTAAAGAAACTCACCGGCGGCGGCCCGATCCCTCAGTTGCTCATGTTCCGCAAGACACCAAAGGGCTGGAAACGCAGAAAGCTCGTCGGCGGCCAGAGTATCCACACGGTCGAGAAGTTTATCAACCAGGGAATTGCCCTGGATGACACGAGCAGGAAGACCGCACCTGGCAAGCCCGGCGGCTAAACTCACCGGCGTCGGGGTGCTTCGTCGGCTAGCTGGTAGCGGCGTATCTTGCGGTCCAATGTGGACCGCTCGATGCCCAGGATGCCGGCCGTGCGGCTCTTGTTCCAGCCGGTGTGGTGCAGCGTGGCCAGGATGTGCCGGCGTTCTAGGTCGGCCAACGAGCTGGGCAGGAACACTTTGCCGCCCAGCCGGACATCGCCCGTGTCGCCGGCGGTAGCGACGTTCGTCAGCAGCAGGTCTGTTTGGTCGATTTCCTGACCGCGGCAGAGGACCACTGCTCGCTCGATCACGTTTTTCAGTTCCCGAACGTTACCCGGCCACCGATAACTGAGCAACTGCTCGGCGGCATCGGGGGTGAACCCGCGGATCTTCCGGCCGGTCTCGGCATTGTATTTCTTGAGGAAGTAATCGGCCAGTTCGGTGATATCCTCGGGCCGCTTTCGCAGCGCGGGCATGACGATCTCAAGCACGTGTAGCCGGAAGTACAGATCGCGGCGGAAACGTCCTTCGGCAATGTCTTTTTCCAGGTCGCGGTTGGTGGCGGCAATCACACGCACATCGGCGGTGATCGGCTTGCTCCCGCCCACTCGTTCGAACGGATGCCCCTCGAGCACGCGGAGGAACTTGGCCTGGATGCCCTGGCTCATCTCGCCGATCTCGTCCAGCATCAGTGTGCCCTTGTGTGCGGCCTCGAACTTGCCGATTTTCCGATCGGTGGCGCCGGTGAAGGCACCTCGCTCGTGGCCGAACAATTCGCTGGCCAGCAGTTCCTCGGACAACGCGGCGCAGTTCAGACACACGAAGACCTTCTCGCTGCGGGGGCTAAGGCTGTGTACTGCCCGGGCGACCAGCTCCTTACCCACCCCGCTCTCGCCGCGGATCAGCACCGTCGAATTGGTGGCTGCGGCGCGGGCGATCTCCTCGGTAACCTGCTTGATCACCTGGCTGTGGCCGATGATCTCGGTTTGTACTCCGAGCCGTTCGCGAAGCTGGATGTTCTCGGTACGGACCTGGGTGAGGTTCTCGGCCAACTCTTGACGGCGGTTGTAGTTATTCAACGCCACGGCCACGGTCTCGGCCACAGCCAAGGTGAATTCCAGGTCGTCGGGGTCGGGGACCCGTTCGGCGTTGGTGCTGTAGAGGTGAATCAGGCCGAACACCCGGTGGCCGTGGCGGACCGGAGCACAGATCACGCTGGTGGTGTAGATTTCTCCCTTGCTGTCGCGACTGCCCAGTGTGCTGTCGCCCATCACGTTCCGTGCCAGGACAGCCTCGCCCTGGCGCATCACAGTGGAGGCCAGTGCGTTGGACACACGGTGGTACCGCTTTTCGGAGGTGCTCCGGGAGGCGATCACCTGCAGGTCGTCGCCGGTCGGTTCTCCGCGGAACCCGCGAGGCAGAAGCAGCAGGGCCGCGGCGTCGGTCTGGGTTCCTTCAGACAGCCCGTTCAGCGCCAGGTCAGCCATGGCAGCAACGTTGGGGGCCTTGGCCAACTCGAAGGCCATCCGGCACAATTTGGCGGCGACCCGACCGATCTTCGAGACTCCGCTGTCATCCTCCCCACCCGGCGAGAGGAACTTCGTCTGGCCGCGTCGGTGCGTGATCGTGGTCGGCTCGCATGCCGCCAAAACGCTCGAATCGTCGTCCGAACCTCGACGCCGCGAGTTGCCCTGATCCCCTCCGGGCCAGCGAACCACCGTGCTCGAATCGGAAAATGCCTCGGCAAGTTGATGGACGAAAACCAGTTGCGAGCGGCCGATGCGGATAGTGTCGCCTGCACGCAGCACCCAATCGCCCTTAACCAGGCGGTTGCCCACGAGTGTACCGTTGCGGCTGTCCAGATCACGCAGCGTCCACCGCCCGGCAGACATGAAGACCTCGACGTGCGTCCGGCTGCACCGCTCATCCTTGAGCACGACTTGGTTGGTCGGCGCACGGCCGATGGTAACCGACTGTCCCGGCACCAAGGGGAACACGTCGCTCCACTTCGAGCCTTCGCGAATGACCAGATAAGCTAACTCAGACACGGCCGAACTCCCGCATTTGCGTGATTCTCGCGAGTCCAATAGCCGATTGCGCTAATTCTAACTTACCCACGATGGGCCCCGTCCTGCAAGGGCGTTGCTAATAGTACTACAACGCCAGCCGCCGGGCTTGCCCGGCGCGTTGGTGGGTGTCAATACGCTCCAGCGCAACCGCGCCGGGCAAGCCCGGCGGCTAAACGACCTGTTGCAATAACATAGCGTTGTAGTAATAGGGCCCCAGCATATTGGGGGGCATAACACGTTTTCCTTGCAACTTCCCGGCAATCCGATTACTCTATAGGTATGGTCTTGGTTTATACCACCAGTAGGAGGAGTCTTATGTTACGCTATACCCTTGGAGTACGCCGGGCCTGGCGCGGGGTTTTGGTAACGACGCTTGCGCTGACGTTTACACTGGCGACCTGCCAGATTCTCGAGGCCCAGGTGGATGATTGGGATAGGGGCGGCGGCAACCGGGTGGGCGGGGTTTTCATTGATCCGACGGGCCTGCTGGTCAACGCCACTACGGACGAGCTGGGCAGGCTCAGCCGGATTCGGGCTCGGGCACTGCAAGAGATCCCCGGCTAGTTAAACGAGCTTGCCGAGATGCGCAAGGTATCGCTCCGCCGACTGGAAGCGGCCATCGACCAGTGTGCTAAAAGCGGCAAGAACCTGCCCGACCAGATCAACTACCTCGCCGGCTTGCAGCAGATTCGCTACGTCTTCGTGTATCCGGAGCAGAAAGACATTGTATTGGTTGGTCCGGGTGAAGGCTGGAGAGTGGACAAGCGGGGAAACATTGTGGGCATCACGACCGGCCGGCCCGTGATGCTGTTGGACGATCTGTTGGTTGCGCTGCGGAGCGCGCGCCTGGCTGCCGAAGGTGGTATCGGCTGCTCGATCGATCCGACGGCTGACGGCCTGACGCGGTTGCGGCGCCACGTGAGCAAGCTGCGCACGATCGGTAATCCTCAGCGGACGGCAGCCGGAATCGAAGAAGTACTTGGTCGGCAGCAGATTTCCATCCACGGTGTGCCGGCGACGAGCCATTTTGCCCGCGTGTTGGTGGCCGCCGATTACCGCATGAAGCGGCTGGCGATGGGTTTTGAGCCGGCCCCGGTCCGCGGCTTGCCCAGCTTCTTGAAGATGATGCCCGCCGGCCGGCGCGGCATGGGCAACACGCTGCCCCGATGGTGGATGGAACCCAACTACGAGCCGCTGTTGTGCGACGCCCAACGGTTGGCCTGGGAGCTGCGCGAGGCGTCGGTCAAGGCGATGACCGAGGAAGACTTCCTCACCGCCGCCGGCAACCGGCAGCATACCGGCAAAGCCAGCCCGATAGCCCAGAAGTGGGCCGATATTATGACCGAAAAATACGACGAACTGGCGGTGGCCGAGCCGATCTTCGGACAACTCCGAAACTGCATGGAACTGGCCGTCGTCGCCGCGCTGGTGGTCAAGGAGCGGCTGACCGAGAAGGCCGGCTACAGCATGCCGACCCTGTTGGACCCAGTGGAAGTCAAGGTCGGCCAGTTCCCCGCTCCCAAGCACCTCGACAGCAAGGCCAGCGTGCTGAAGAAGGGCCGCAACTGGGTGATCAGCGCGTCCGGCGGCGTGCAGATCAACTCCTGGGCCGTCGCCGACAGGATCCGGCAGAGCAACGGCACGGCGTCGGTTCGCACCGAGGCGGCCCCGGGCCAAAACGCCAACTGGTGGTGGAACTGAGGGCAACTCCACCACCGAAAAACGCTCCTCTGGAAGCGGCCGGGCGATATCAGATCGCCCGGCCTTTTCTGTGCGCCGACCGGTTGTGTTGACAAACCGATAGAAGTGCATATTCTATACTCTTACGAACTGGCGAAGCATAAAGCCGCGACCGTTGGTCGCGCCCAGCGGTTCTGAGGAAACCGCGTGATTGCTTGCTCAATCGCGACCACCGGTCGCGGCTTTATGGCTCAATCGCGACCACCGGTCGCGGCTTTATGGGTGACCCCCAACAACGCGATTTGGTCGTTAAGCAACGCGCCGGGCAAGCCCGGCGGCCAAACGCTTTCCTCCGGACAGGACCCATGACACGTCGATTCCGCTCACGCGTCCTAATCTTTTTCATAGTTTTTTTCGGCATTTTGGCGCTGGCTGGCGGAATTGCCGTTGCAGAGGACGCAGTGCCGGACGAAACGCCCGAATCGGGCAACTGGATGCAGGCGGTTGACCACTTTTTCGGCGAGTACCTGGTCGGCCCGCTGTTTACGGTCCTGTTCTTCGACTTCTGGACGGAGCGGTGGCTGGGCGCGAGCGTGCCGTTTGTAGTGATATGGCTGTTTGCGGGCGCGATTTTTTTCACACTCCGCATGGGGTTCATCAACGTTCGCGCCTTCTGGCACGCCATCCGGGTGACCAAAGGGGACTTCGACGACCCGGAAGATACGGGCGAGGTCTCCCACTTCCAGGCCCTGGCTTCTGCGCTGTCGGCCACGATCGGACTGGGGAACATCGCCGGTGTGGCGATTGCGGTGAGTTGGGGCGGGCCGGGCGCCGTCTTCTGGCTGATCGTGGCCGGCTTCCTGGGCATGAGCACCAAGTTCGCCGAATGTACCCTCGGCCAACTCTACCGCAAGGTGGATCACGACGGCACGATCTCCGGCGGGCCGATGCACTATCTGCGCGACGGGCTGAAAGAGATTGGACTGGGACCGCTGGGGCTCGTCCTGGCCACCCTATTCGCCGTGGTCTGCATGGGCGGGTCGTTCGGCGGGGGATGCGTCTTCCAGATCGGACAATCGTCCGAAGCAATCCGGGCCGAATTGCTCCGCCATGGGATTACGTTCCTGGAAGACTGCCCGTGGATCTACGGCGCGGTTATGGCCGTCCTGGTCGGCGTGGTAATCATCGGGGGGATCCAGCGAATTGCGGCCACCGCGGAGAAAATCGTGCCCCTGATGTGTAGCGTTTACGTGGCGGCCTCGCTTTACATCTTGGCGGTCAACTACTCGCTGGTACTGCCCGCGTTCACGTTGATTCTGAAAAGCGCATTCACGACGGACGCCGCCTACGGCGGTTTTGTGGGCGTGATGGTGATGGGTATCCGCCGGGCCGCCTTTTCCAACGAGGCTGGGTTGGGCTCGGCAGCCATCGCACACGCCGCCGCCAGGACCGAGGAACCGGTCAGGGAAGGAATCGTCGCCCTGCTGGGACCTTTCATCGACACGGTGGTCGTCTGCACAATGACCGGACTGGTGATCGTCGTCACCGGGGTGTACAACCCGCTGGAGCACCCCGAGTGTGCGGACTTCATCTCCAGCGGCAAGGGTGCGCCCCTGACGGCCGAGGCCTTCCGCAGCGTAATGCCCTGGTTCCCGTGGATTCTCACCGCGGCGGTTGTACTGTTCGCCTATTCTACCTTGATCTCCTGGTCCTACTACGGCGAGCGGTGCTGGTCGCACCTGTTCGGCCGCCGCACGTCGTTGATCTACAAACTGATTTTCCTGGGCTTCGTCTTGCTCGGATCGATTGCCACGCCGGAGCACATCATCGACTTCTCCGACCTGATGATCCTCTCGATGGCCTTTCCCAATATCCTCGGCGTGGCTCTATTAAGCGGACATATCCGCCGCGCCCTTGACGACTACTGGCGGCGACTGAAGGCAGGTGAACTGTAACGCTGGCGTCCCGCCGGCTGTGCAGTGCCGGCGTCCCGCCGGCCCTGTTGTGCCGGCGGGACGCCGGCGTTACAAAATAACCATGAACTGGCTAGCCAAGAAAACCATCGTCGTGCCTGTCGACTTCTCCGACGATTCGTTCGCCGCACTCGATATGGCACGGGAAATCGTGGACGACCCAACCCACTTGCACGTGATCCACGTGCTGCCGACCCTGGAGGCAAACGACCCGGGCGTCATCTGGCAGATGATCGACGACGAGAGCCGCAGCCAACATGCCGCGGAAGCACTGGGCAAGGCACTTGCCGATCGCGGACATCGGGGGCTGGAAGTCTGCATCCGCTTCGGCGACCCCGGCCACGAGATCGCCCGGTACGCCGAGCAAGTCAACGCCGGCCTGGTAATCGTCTCCAGCCACGGCCAAAGCGCCTTGAAACACCTGCTGATCGGCTCAGTCGCCGATCGCGTGGTTCGCCTGGCCCACTGCCCGGTGCTGGTGCTGAAGCGGTAGGTTGTGTAGCGGCTGCGGGAAATGGCGTTGCACGGCGTCCATGAACTCTTCTGGAGTTGACACGCGGCTGACGTGTATGCGGAACTCCCTCGCACCGTGGCACCCTTGGGCATATTTGCACGCGTAACGGCGCATCAGGATTGTGCCCTTCTTCGGACCGAACCGCTCGATAATCAGCCGGTAATGATCCAGCAGTAGTTGGTGTTGCTGATGCAGGGTTGGATCGGGGGGGACCGGTCGGCCGGCCAGCGCGGCCTGGGCCTGGCGAAACAGCCAGGGTCGGGCCAGCCCGGCGCGGCCGATCATCACTCCGTCAACCCCCCAGCGGCCAAACGCATCAACCACCGACTGCGGCGTTCTCAAATCACCGTTGCCTATAAGCGGGATGCGTTTCAGGTGTGGCTTGATCTCGGCGATCCGTTGCCAGTCGGCCAACCCGGCAAACTTCTCCGCCGCCGTGCGGCCGTGCACCGTCACTGCCGCGCCACCAGCGACTTCCACGGCCCGGGCCACGTCCGCTGCGTTGATCGTCTGCCGTGTAAGACCCAGGCGGATTTTGGCCGTTACCGGCGTTGGGTCACAGGCGGCGACCACCCGGGCGACAATCTGGCCCACGCGGTCGGGATACCTCAGCAGGTACGAGCCGCTGCGGGCCTTCTGCGAAACATTGCGGACCGGGCAGCCAAAGTTGATGTCGATCACGCTGGCGGTGAACTCACGCGCAAGTCGCTCGGCGACGGCGGCCAACACACCCGGATCATTGTCCCAGATCTGTACGGCCAACGGTCGCGGTTCGTCTTTGACTCCCCACAACCGTTCGGGCAAGTCGTCGCCACGAGCGCCGGTCGTCAGGAAACCGCGTGCGCTCAGCATTTCAGTGGCCGGCAGCCCAACACCACCCAGCCGACGGACAATCTGCCGATAGGCATAGTTCGTAAATCCGGCCATCGGCGCCTGTAGCAACGGCGGATCAACCACCAACGGCCCGATCACAAGCGGCCTTGGCGACACATCGCACATCAAACCTGGCATCCATAAAGCCGCGACCGGCGGTCGCGCCAGCGCGCCGGCCACGACCACCACTAGAACCAAACGGCGCGACCACCGGTCGCGGCTTTATGATTGGTGCCCCACACCTCACATAAACCCCTAAATATCTGCCTTTCGCAGGAAATATCAAGGGGTGCACAGTCGCCGATAGCCGGGGGACAACGTCCCGCGGGCATACTCCGCGACGCGTTGCGCGGGCGGCTATTGTTGGACGTAACGACGGGTGCCATGCTCACGCTTGTCGTGGGCAAGGCACTATGCTAAAATTAAGGTCGTGTAACGCTCCAGCCGTGGACAAATACAGGCCGCCGTGCCGGCGGCCGCTAAACGGTCGATTCTCATGCTTAGCAGGCCGCTAAACGGTCGATTCTCATGTTTAGCAGGTCGCTAAACGGTCGATTCTTATGTTTAGCATCCGCCGGTACGGCGGCTTGAACACATGATGAAAAGGAGTGAGAACTTGGACATATACGAAACCATTACTACGCGCAAGAGTGTTCGGGAGTTTCAGGCGAAGGACGTACCGGAAGAGGTCGTCGCGCGGCTGCTTGAGGCAGGGCGGATGGCGCCATCGGCCAGCAATCGGCAGGAATGGCGGTTTGTCGTGGTACGCGACCTGCAAGAGCGAAAAGCACTGGGAGAGGCCGCCTGCGGCCAGACGTTTGTCAGCCAGGCGCCGGTGGTGATTGCCTGTTGCGCCGAGACCGACGACCATCGCATGGCCTGCAAGCAGCTTTGCTATCCGATCGACGTGGCTATTGCGATCGATCACATCACGCTGTGTGCTACAGCCGAAGGGTTGGGCACCTGCTGGATCGGCGCGTTCGACGAAGACCAGGTCAAGCAAATCCTGGGCATTCCGCCGGAAATCCACGTGGTGGAATTGCTGCCGGTCGGCTACCCCGCAGATCCCTCGCCGGCAGAAAAGCACCGCCTGCCGCTTGCGAGGATCGTCAAATACGAGCGTTGGAAGTAGTGTTGGTCAAGGTTGGGGCCGGAGTACGCGGTCGCCAATAGCCGGGGGACAACGTCCCGCGGGCTTACCCCCGCGACGCGTTGCGCGGGCGGCTATTGTCGGATGTGCCGACCTGGTGTAGAATCCAACGAAGTAAGCTGACTTTTGCGTCATGAAAGGATCCCTAACAAGCGGAGGAACGTCACAATGTTGAGGACGCAAAATGGTGTCTCGCTGGGAATCATTTTCACTGGGCTAGTGCTTGCGTCGGTAAGCTCGTGCAGCAGGCCTGCGGATTCCCGCAAACCTGCTGACCGGGAAAAGTACCTGACTATCAAGGGATCGGACACGATGGTTCACCTGGTCAGCACCTGGGCCGAGGTGTACATGGAAGCTCATCCTGAAGCGGAGATTTCCGTTACCGGCGGAGGTTCCGGCACCGGGATTGCCGCGCTGCTTAACGGCACGACCGACATTTGCGCCGCGTCGCGGGAGATGAAGCAGAAGGAGGAGGATCTGGCGGCGCAGAAAGGGATCGAGCCGGTCGAGTTTACTGTGGCCCGGGACGGTATTGCGGTGGTGGTGAACCCGGCCAACCCGATCGACGCGCTGACACTCGAACAGATCCGCAACATCTACATCGGTACCTACACCCGCTGGAACCAGGTCGGTGGTCCAGACGAGCCGATTGTTGTGCTGTCCAGGGAATCCAGCTCGGGCACGTATGTCTTCTTCCAGGAGCATGTTTTGGAGAAGAAGGATTATCGGCAAGACGCCCTACTGATGCCGGCAACTTCAGCGATCATCCAATCGGTGTCGGCCGACAAGTGGGTGATCGGATACGTCGGCCTGGGATATGCGGTCGAGGCCGGCGAGAAGGTGAAGATATTGGGAGTCAAGGCCGACGATGAGGCGGCGGTCGTGATGCCATCCGAGGAGACAGTCGATTCGGGCCAGTACTCGATTGCCCGACCTCTTTACCTATACACCGCGGGCGAGCCGCAGCGGCCGGTCAAGGATTTCATAGATTTCTGTCTGGGTGCGGAAGGGCAGAAAATCGTTCGGGAGACCGGTTACGTGGTAGTGCAATAGTCGTTTAGCCGCCGGGCTTGCCCGGCGCGTTTGCCGTGAACAATTACGAAAGAGCCATCCGGCTTCTCCTGCTCGGGGCGGCGTCGACCAGCATCCTGATCGTAATCCTGATTTTCGTTTTCCTGGGCAAAGAAGCGGCGCCCTTTGTCGTCAGGCCGGGAGTCGGCGAACTGTTCTCGACCCGCTGGGTGCCAGTTTCGTTTCAGAAAGAGTCGTTCGGAATCATCCCGCTGGTGACCGGCTCCCTGTTGATCACCGGCCTGGCGACACTGATTACGATTCCTTTTGGGATCTGTTCAGCCGTCTACATTTCCGAAGTCGCCGCGGCGTGGGAACGAGAAATCCTCAAGCCGCTGATCGAGTTGTTGGCCGGAATCCCGTCGGTGGTCATCGGTTTTTTCGGCTTGGTTGTTTTGGCCCCGCTGGTCAAGGGGCTGTTCGGCTTGCCGACCGGGCTGATCGCCCTGACCGGGGCCCTGTTGTTGGCCCTGATGGCCCTTCCCACGGTGATCTCCATTTCGGAAGACGCGATCCGCAGCGTCCCGGCGTCGTATAAATCGGCTTCCTTAGCGTTGGGAGCCAGCAAGCTGCAAACCACCTGGAAGGTTACCGTGCCGGCTGCCTTGTCGGGGATCATCGCCGCCGTGATGCGGGGGATGGGCCGGGTGATCGGCGAGACGATGGCCGTGATGATGGTTACCGGCAACGCGGCCGTGATCACCGCCTCGCCCCTTTCCTCCGTACGCACCATGACCGCCACCATCGCCGCCGAAATGGGAGAAGTCCCCTTCGGAAGCGAACACTACCAGGCACTGTTCTGCGTGGGGATCGTTCTGCTGCTGGCGACCTTCGGACTGAACATGGTCGCGCAACGGGTATTGAAGAAGTATCGGATCGGATGATGCGCCGCAGAATGTTCGACAATGCGATCCACTGGCTGATGCGCACCATGGCGTACTTTATCGTGCTGGTAATCGCCTACATCATCCTCGACATCGTCTGGAACGGACTCCCGGCGATCAACTGGGAGTTCCTCACCGGTTTTCCCCGGCGGAGCGGAGCCGAGGGCGGAATCCTTCCAGCCATTGTCGGCACCCTGTGCCTGGTGCTCGGCACGATCGCCGTGGCCATGCCGCTGGGAATGGCCAGCGCGATCTACCTCTGCGAGTATGCCGGCAAGGGACGTTTCACCCGGACTGTGCGATCGGCCATCGTGACCTTGGCAGGTGTGCCGTCGATCGTGTTCGGGCTGTTTGGGCTGGGACTGTTCGTGTTGTTCTTTCACTTTGGTGCATCCATCCTGGCTGGAAGTCTCACGTTGGCCTGCATGATCCTGCCGGTGATTATTGTCTCCAGTGAGGAAGCACTTCGAGCCGTTCCGCAGTCGTTGCGAGAGGGAAGCCTTGCATTGGGAGCCACAAAATGGCAGACTATCTACAAAAATGTGCTACCGTATTCGATCCCAGGGATGTTGACCGGCGCGATCCTGGGGATCGGGCGTGCCGCCGGAGAGACCGCCCCAATCCTGCTCACGGTGGCGGCCTTCTATCTACCAAGGTTGCCCAATTCGATCTTCGACCAGGTGATGGCGTTGCCCTACCACCTCTACGTGTTGGCCACGCAACACCCGGAAGCCGACCGGGTCCGACCGATGCAATACGGGACCGCACTGGTGCTTCTGACATTGGTGCTGGGGGTGAACTTGGTAGCGATTACGCTTCGCAGCCGCTTCAGAAAGAAATATCAATGGTAGCCCCCGGGCGAGAACCGAGCCGCCTCGAAACCAAAGTGAAGGTCGAAGGCCTGGACTTCTGGTACGGTACGGTGCAGGCGTTGTTTGCAGTCACCATGGACATCCCCGCCCGGCAAGTTACCGCACTGATCGGCCCGTCGGGTTGCGGAAAGTCGACCTTCCTGCGGACGCTCAACCGGATGAACGACATCATCGACGGCACACGGCTGGAAGGCAAGATATTCATCGACAGAGAGGATATCTACCGCAACGGGGTAGACGTGGTTGCACTGCGCAAGAAGGTCGGCATGGTGTTTCAGAAATCGAACCCGTTTCCCAAGTCGATCTTCGACAACGTGGCCTACGGGCCGCGAATCCACGGCGTGCGGGGTCAGGGCGAACTGACTGAAATCGTGGAGCGAAGCCTTGTCCGCGCGGCCCTGTGGGACGAAGTAAAGGATCGCCTTGAAATCAATGCCCTGGAGTTGTCCGGCGGTCAGCAACAACGGCTTTGTATTGCCAGGGCCTTGGCCGTGGACCCCGAAATCCTGCTGATGGACGAACCTGCTTCGGCGTTAGACCCGCGCAGCACCGCGCGAATTGAAGACCTGATCGGCGAATTACGCCGCGAGTATACGATTATCATCGTAACCCATAACATGCAGCAAGCGGCTCGTGTCTCGAATCTCACTGCGTTTTTCTACGAAGGCCGGCTGGTCGAGTTCGGACCCACAAAGCGGATGTTTACGGTACCCCGAGAAAAGCAGACGGAAGATTACATTACCGGACGCTTCGGTTAAGGTTTGGGGTGTTAGCACTACAACGCTAAGTTTAACTGATCTACCGTTTAGCCGCCGGGCTTGCCCGGCGCGTTGGCTAGTATCAATGTGCTCCAGCGCAAACGCGCCGGGCAAGCCCGGCGGCTAAACGACTATTGGAAACGCCAACAACCCCTGAAGGAGCTATTGGAATGTCCGTTCATCTGAAAAGGGAAATCGACAACCTCAAAGAGAGGATCCTCTCACTCAGTGCGGTCGTCGAGGATCGAGTCCATCAGGCCGTCAAGTCGCTCGAAACGAGGGACTCGGAACTGGCGGAAAAGATCATCAACGGCGACGTCGAGATCGACCGCGAGGAAGTCGAGATAGAGGAAGATTGCCTGAAGATCCTGGCGCTGCACCAGCCCGTGGCGGTCGATTTGCGACTGATCGTGGCGGTGCTGAAGATCAACAACGACTTGGAGCGAATCGGCGACCTGGCCGTCAACATTGCCCGAAAGGCCGCGGCATTCGCCTCCCAACCGCCCATGGAAATCCCGTTCGATCTTGCCGACATGTCGGAAAAGACCCAGGCCATGCTCCGCGACAGCCTTGACTCCCTGGTTAACTTGGACACGTCGCTTGCCCGCAGGGTGTGTGCCCGGGATGACGAAGTCGACCGGATGAAGCACGAAATCCGCCTGCAAGTCGAACAGATGATCGGCATCGAACCCAAGCACGTTACGTCCCTGCTGAAGTTGCTGGCCGCCTCGCGCAATCTCGAGCGCATCGCCGACCTTGCCACAAACATTGCCGAAGACGTGATCTACATGGTCGAGGGCAAGATCATTCGACACCGTGCTAAAGACTACGATTCGCCCACCGGGAACTGATAATGGCTCTTGTGCAGACGCTCGACGCGGCCACCCCGCCTTGATTTTCCCGGGACAATTTGGATATTCTTGTAATCGAGATAAGCGGGACTGGGGGTTCGGGGCTCGGGACCGGAATTATCCGAGCCCCGAATCCCGAGCCCCGAATCCCGAGCCATGCAATACACGAACATTACCACCGACCGCCAGTTGCAGGACTACTGCCGGGAACTTGCCCGCAGCCGGTCCATCGCGCTGGATACCGAGTTCGTCTCGGAGCACACGTACCGGCCCGTGTTGTGCCTGGTCCAGGTGGCCGCCGTCGGACAGCCGGCAGTGATCGACGCAATGGCCGTCGATGATCTCAGGCCGTTCTGGCAGGCGATTGCCGAGCCGGGCCACGAGACGATCGTCCATGCCGGCCGTAGCGAGATGGAGTTTTGTCTTGACGCGATCGGACGGCAACCTACCGATCTGTTTGACGTGCAGATTGCCGCCGGGCTGGTGGGCATGGAATATCCGGCTGGATATGGCGCGTTGATTACCGGGCTGCTCGGCCGGCCGTCGCCGAAACACGAAACCCGCACCGACTGGCGCCGCCGGCCGCTCTCGCAGCGGCAGATCGAGTACGCCGTCGACGACGTCCGACACCTGCACCCGATCCGCGACACCCTGCACGCGCGGCTGGAGGAACTCGGCCGGCTCGGATGGCTTCAAGAGGAAATAACCGCCTGGCAGGACGGGGTCGAGCGTGCCATGTCGCAGGACCGTTGGCGGCGGGTCTCGGGCAACTCGGGCCTGGACAGCCGTAGCCTGGCGATCGTCCGCGAACTGTGGCACTGGCGCGAGGCCGAGGCCGGACGCCGCGACAAGCCGGTCCGCCGCGTGTTGCGCGACGACCTGATCGTCGAACTGGCCCGACGCCAAACTGCCGACGTGAAACGGATCCGTGCAGTCCGCGGACTCGAGCGGGGCGACCTCAAGCGGCGGCTGGGCGAGTTGGCCGCATGTATCCAGCGTGCATTGGACCTGCCCGAAGAAGAGTGTCCGCAGACCGGTCCACGCCAGCGTACACCCCGGCTATCGGTCCTCGGCCAGTTCCTTTTCTCCGCCTTAGGCAGCATCTGTCGCCAGGCACAACTCGCGCCGAACCTGGTCGGCACGCCGGGCGACATCCGCGAGTTGATTGCCTATCGCACATGTACGGATGCCGGTCAGCCTCGCCGGCCGCCCAAGCTTGCCCGCGGCTGGCGGGCAGAGTTCGTCGGCCGCCTGTTCGACGACCTGCTGGCCGGCAAGACAGCCATCCGCATCACCAACCCCACCTCAAACCACCCGCTGACGTTCGAGCCGAGCCACCCCCCAGTTTAGACGTAGCGACTTGCGGCGCAGCAATTTGTGTACACACCCCTCGATGGCAATATGCGCGGCCCGTGTAGCGGCTGGGCTTGCCCAGCGCGTTGTTTGGTGGCCAATACGCTCCCGTGCTAACGCGCTGGGCAAGCCCAGCCGCTACACGGGTTTCCGATGAATAATCCCGCCGAGCTTGCTCGGATGCCGCCTACGAGGGTCATTCGCTGGCTTTGTCTCGCTGAAGCGAAAAACGCAGCCGGCGTAAATCCTCTGGCACTGCTTCGGGCTCAATGTGGTCTACTTGGATTACCCCGTCGGACGCCCCGGGCGTAGTGTTTTGCTCGGCGAGTTGTTCTTCTTGTTGTTCCGGCTCGGCGAAATAGGCCTCGTCGGCTACTGCCACGCTGTCGTCGTCTTTTTTACCGGGGATGATCAGGGGAATCGCCAGTTCATCGCCGGCGAACTTCGTGCCCCCGTAGATAGTGCCGCGTTGGAACGGCCCGGCGCCCAGGATCCAAATGTCCTTGGCCGTGCTTTCCACCGGCACAATACCCGACTGCCAGATCGGGCGGCCCGTCTTGCGGTTGTACGCGAACACGGCGATCTTGGTTACCGCACGTTGCTCGGTCTTCTTGGCCAGGGGGAGTTCCGGGATGCTGGAGGGGACCCCTGGCACGGGGATCCCTGCGGGTACTTCAGTGGCCGGCACGCCGAACAGCAGTTCGTGCCGGTCGGTGCCGACGGCCCCGGCGCGGACCTCCGCGATGTAGTCCGCCTGTTCGCGCTTATCCATCACCCGGCAGCCGCCGGCCAGCATGTGCTGCCGCAGCGAACTGACCAGGTAGGCCGAGTCGGTCACGTGCTTCAGCGGCGTGCCGTCGAGATAGACTTTCTTACCGGCCAGCGCGCAAAGGTCGAGCCGGCTGACCGCCCGGTCCATCGCGTCGGAGATTAGCAACTGTTCGGTGGCCGTCCGCTTGGTGTCGGACCATTTTGTGGTCCCGCAACCGGACAGCATCACACAGCAGACAAGGATTGACGGCAGGACGAATCGCATTGTGCGGCCTCGGGACCGGGCGGGCTGAGAAAGGCCGGATTATAGCGAAAGGCGACCTCTGCCAAAACATCTATTTTGCGGAACTGCCGACACCGGCGAATCGACGTAAGCTATTGTTATCAAGAGAGTTGCGTCATAATGACACGAGTGTAGCGGCCGGGCTTGCCCGGCGCGAGCATCTGGTTGCGGCTGCTTCGGCCGGAAAAAGCAGGTACAAAACCATCTTCCGCGCCCTACAATTATGGGGGTTCCTGCGCGCGTTGTCGGGGCAGGGTGTTTAGCCGCCGCGTCCACGCGGCGCTTTGTCACGGCGTGGACGCCGGGGCTAAACGACTACTGGCGTGGACGGCTTCTAAAATCGAGGAACATCATGGCCGAAGAGTTCGAGCCTCAATCCACACGCCCGCGAAGCGGGTTCCTGGGCGTTTTGTTTTACCCGTTGGTAGTGTTGCTTTTGTTAATCGTCGGCGGCGGGGTTTTCGCGTACCTTTACCTGACTAGGCCGAGCCCCAGCGGCGAGCCGCAGAAGGACGTCGGGCGGCTGGTGCGAGTGTTTAAGGCGAAGAAGACCGCCCACCGCGTGGCGGTCACCGTGTACGGAACCAGCCGAGCCAGCGAACAGTGGACGGCCATTGCCGAGGTCCATGGCCGGGCGGTGGAGGTGAATCCTCGTTTCGAGCCGGGCGAGATACTCCCGGCCGACCTCCTCGTGGTGCGGATCGATCCGACCGATTACCAATTGGCCGTCACCAGTGCCGAGGCCGAAGTCCGAGCCAAGCAAAAACAGTTGGAAGAGTTGAAACAGAACGAGGCTGACCTGAAGGAGATATTCAATCTGCAGGATCATCAGCGGAAGTTGGCCTACGCGGAATACGAGCGACAGCGGAAAGTGTTCCAGCAGAACGCGGCATCGCGCAGCGCCCTGGAAGTGGCAGAGAATGCCTACGTGACTCAGCTTACCGCGGTGCAGAAGACCCGCAACAGCCTGGAACTGGTGCCGGTGCAGCGTGACCTGTTGCAGGCGTCGCTCGACATTGCCATGGCCCAGTTGGCCCAGGCGAAGCGTAATCTGAGCAAGTGCGATATCCGCACGCCGTTTGCCGCTCGCTGCTCGGAGAAGTCGGTAGAGGTCGACCAGTACGTGGCTGCCGGTGAACGGCTGGGAACGTTTCTAGCATTGGAGATGGCCGAGGTGGTGGCCATGGTCGAGACCCGCAAGATGCCCGAACTGTTCCCCGGCGGGATCAAGGAATTGGGCACACTGGACCTGACCAAAATGAGCCACGATGAATCGCTGTTCAAACGAGTACAGGTTCCTGCGGAGGTCCGTTGGGGGTTGGGCGACTTGCCGTCAGTTTGGTACGGTCGGGTTGCGCGGATTACCGGTTCGCTGGATCCGGGCACGCGGACCGTTCCGGTGATAATCGAGGTGCCTGATCCGTACGAGAACGTGCGGCCCGGCATCCGCCCACCGTTGGTACCCGGCGTGTTCTGCGAGGTCACCATCTACGGCGCGACGCTGGAGGACATAGTGGTAATCCCGCGCGACGCCTTGCGAGATGGTCGGGTGTATCTGCTGCGTGGCGGAAAGCTGCACATTCAGCCGGTTACGGTGCTTGTGCTCGAAGAGAACCTGGCGGTGATCTCCAAGGGGATCAACCCGGGTGACGTGGTGATTCTGACCGATCTTTTCCCGGCCAGCGAGGGGATGCCGCTGCGCGGCCAGGTGGTCGAGAACCCGGTCAAGCCCCGCACCCGGATCGACTTCCCCGAGGGCATCTTCGAGGAAACTACGCAACCGGCAGCGGAGGCCACGCCGTGATCGGTTACTTTGTACGTCATCCGACGGCGGCCAACTTGTTGATGTTGATCATCATCCTTCTGGGGCTGCTGGGCATGAGTTCTTTGACCCGGGAGGTCTTTCCCGAGTTCGCCTCCGAGTTCATCAACGTCCAGGTGATCTACAAGGGGGCGTCAGCCGAAGAGGTCGAGGAGACAATCTGCCGGCGGATCGAGGAAGAGATCGAAGGCATCGAGGGGATCGAGCAGGTTGATTCCACGGCCCGCGAAAGCTATGCCATGGTGACCATCGAGGTGGCCGACGGCTACCAGGTTCGCGACGTTTTGAAGGACGTGGAGAACGCCGTCGACCAGATCGACAACTTCCCCGACGACGCCGAGGACCCGATTATCTGGGAGGTGGAGCGGATCGACCGGGTGTGCAGCGTGGCCGTATGGGCCGACAAGATGCCGGAGAAGGACCTGGTGGCCCTGGCCGACTCGATCGAGGCCGAATTGCTCGCCCTGGACGAGGTGAGTCTGGTCGAAGCGACCGGCTTCTCCGAGCATCAGATTCGCGTCGAGGTCCGGCAGCAGGACCTCCTGGCCCGGGGCCTAACGATTGGCGACGTTGCCCGGGAAATCTACGCCCAAAGCATCGACCTGCCTTCCGGCAGCGTGGAAACCGAGGAGCGGGAGATAAAGATTCGGGTGGTCGATCAGCGTCGCTGGGCCGAGGATTTCCGCGATTTGACCGTTAAGGTCAGTCCCGAGGGCGCGCGGATTCTGCTGCGCGACGTGGCCACTGTCACCGACACGTTCGAAGACGAGTGGCACCAGACCAGTTTCGAGGGGCGCCGCTGTGTGATCCTGGAAATCAGCAAGACCCGGGCGGAAGACACAATCCGGGTAGCCGACGTAGTGAAGAGGTATATCGCCGAGCGCGGGAAGATGCTTCCGCCTGGCGTGCACCTGACGGTATATGGCGATTGGTCCACCTACGTCAAGGACCGGTTGGGGATGCTCGTAGATAATGGCATGTTAGGGTTCATTCTCGTGTTCTTCACCTTGTGGCTGCTTCTGCACTACCGGCTGGCGATCTGGGTGGCAGTGGGAATCCCGATCTCGTTCCTGGGCACGCTGTACTTGATGGAGCAGCTCGACATGAGCCTGAACATGATCACCATGTTCAGCCTGATCCTGGCGGTAGGTATCATCGTGGACGACGCGATTGTTATCGGCGAGAACATTTTTGCCCATTACTCGCGGGGAAAACCCGCGGCCGAAGCGGCTATCGACGGCACCAAGGAAGTGGCCCCGGCGGTGATCGCCTCGATGCTGACCACCGTGGCTATCTTCATGCCGCTGTTGACCATGGCCGGTGAGATCGGCAAGGTGCTGCGGGTGATGCCCATCGGGGTGATCGCGGCGCTGAGCGTCAGCCTGGTGGAAGGTTTCTTTGTGCTGCCGAATCACTTGAGTCATTCGCTGGGCAAGATCCCCAAGCAGCCCTCCCGTGTTCGCGCGGCGATCAACCGGTTCGTCGAATGGTTTACTCATCGGGTGTACGGGCCGGTGCTCGACTGGTCGGTCCGACGGCCGCTCGTTCCGCTGGCCGCGGTGATCATGCTGTTTCTGATCGCGCTGGGAATGCTGCTGGGTGGGCGGTTGAAGTTCCAACTGTTCCCCGAACTCGACGGCGATTTCCTGGTCGCGCAAGTGGAACTGCCCCAAGGAACCGATCTGACGCGAACCCAGCAAGTCGTCAACCGGATCGAAAAGGCACTGAACGTCGTAGAAAAACACTTCCAGCCGCAGCCGGAAGATCAAAAGCTGGTCAAGTACGTGAGTACGTCGTTTGGTTTCAGCCGGACCACGGGCCGCGCGCCGGGCCAGCCGGAAACCGGCGGCCACCTGGCTCAGGTGATCGTCCAACTGCTCGAAGCCGACCGGCGAAATACCCGTTGCGACGACGTACTGCACGTGTGGCGCGAGGCGACCGGCCCAGTGCCCGACGTGGTCAGCCTCACCTTCGAGCAAATGCAAGTAACGCCCGGTGGAAAGGCCATCGATATCCAACTCCGCGGCAAAGACCTCCGCGACTTGCAACGTGCCAGCTACGAACTACAGGAAAAGATCAAGACCTATCCGGGCACACGCAACGTGACCGACAACCTGAAGGCGGGCGAGGAGGAAGTCCTGGTGCGGCTCAAGCCGGTCGGGCGGCCGCTGGGGATTACCTCCGCGGCACTGGCCATCCAGTTGCGCGAGGCATTCTGGGGCAGCATCGCCCAGGAGTTCCAGCGAGGACCCGATACACTCGAAGTCGAGGTCCTCTTCGCACCAAGCGACCGGCAGTCGCTGGCCGACCTGGACGACTTCAAGCTGCGCACGCCCGACGGCCGAATGGTGCCATTCCACGAAGTGGCCACCGCCGAGAAGGTCCGCGGATTCTCGCAGATTGTGCGAGTCGACGGGCAACGCACCATCTCAGTGACCGCCGACCTGGACACCGAGAAAGGCAACGCGGCCGAGATCATGGAGAACCTGGAAAAGGAATTCTTCCCCGGCTTCCTCAAACGAAATCCGGGCGTCTCTGTCAACCTGGAAGGCCAACGCAAAGAGACCCAACAGACCGCCGGCAGCGTGCGGCGAGGATTCCTGATCGGCCTGTGCATTATCTTCATCCTGCTCTCGTTCGTATTCAAGTCGTACGTCGAGCCGCTGATCGTGATGGCGGCGATCCCCTTCGGGCTGATCGGGGCCGTGGGCGGACACCTGCTGATGGGGATCGACTGGTGTATGCCCAGCACCATCGGGTTCGTCTCGCTGGCCGGCATCGTGGTAAACGACTCGATCGTGCTGATCACCTTCATCAAGATGCGCATAGCCGAGGGCAAGCCGGTCCTGGCGGCAGTTCACCAGGCGGGCATGCAGCGCTTCCGCCCGGTGCTCCTCACCTCCGCCACCACGGTGGCCGGCCTGTTGCCCATCATGCTCGAGACCAGCCTCCAGGCCCAGTTCCTGATCCCAATGGCCGTCTCCATCTCCTTCGGCCTGATGTTCGCCACCGTAGTGGTGCTGCTGTTAGTACCATCCCTGTACAGCATCCTAGCCTGGCTCGGCTGGAGTCAGAAGATCGAAGTGACCCCATAAAGTCAATAAACCTCTTCGTGAGTTCCAAAGTTCACTTGGAGTTATTGCTCGACAACGTCCCTCCTGAAACTCCTGCTGAGCATCTTGAATATCTTTGGCTAATTCCGCCCGTCGACGCTCTATCATGCGTCGATGTGGGCCACCAGCCATTTCTTGAAAGAGGTTTGACTCTCACCAGATGGCTTGCCGGCCAATAGGCCTTCAACACTAATATCTTCGTCGATACTTTCCCAATGTATGCCGTGGCCTTTCCCGATTAGTCTCCAGTTCTTGCGTTCTGCTGAAGTTGCGTGCAACAACCTTGGAAACCAAGCCAGGGGAACCGAGATAGAGCGTCCGTCACTTAGGTCGACGCCCAAGGTATCTTCGGTTACCGTCACCGCCTCGGCACTCGGAATCTTGACCTCAACCGCCGAAATAGTCATCCCATGCCTCCACTAATTTCAAGTGATTATTGTTAATATGCTTCTGTATTCGACCTATTTCCACTCTACCAAATCCGCCGCTATTTTGCAACCTGACCGGATCAAGCCAGAACTTCGCAATCTTGTCATCATGTTCAACATGGATATGTTGAGGTTCGTCGCGGTCACCGGCGTAGAAAAAGAACCGATATGGACCAACCCTGAGTACGGTAGGCATTGTTGTCCTGAGGTTGTTGGGCCTTCATTTGAGGTCAACTCGCTTCACGTGCACCAGCCTGTGACCGAGCATGTCCACGGCGGCGCCGGCCTGCTCAAGCGAGATGTAACCTAAGAGCGGCTCGTATTCGCCATCTTGATCGGGCTCCATGTCGATAAACAGGACCTCCGCCATGATCGGCCTGAATTCCCCGATCCTGACGCGCACCGGGCCGCATACGGTGCCCGTCCTGGCCGACTGGTCGGCCATCTCGACTTCGATCTCGGCAAGCTGCTCAATCTCCCCAAGGCTTTCCCGCCAAGAGTTGGGTAGGGTGATGTACGCAGCACCAGTGTCGACCAGCGCGCTGAGCATCAACGTCTTGTCGGGGTCAGTGAAGTTTGCCAGTTTGACTTGCGTAACGATTCGTCCCATTTCCGGCTCCTCTCAACCTGGTATTATACAGACGTCAGCATCCACGCATACTACCTCACGTCGCCCGAAACATCAATATTAGACATATCGCGTTTATGAGCCTTATGATCCCCGGTCATCATGAAGCGGTTGCGATATGCGCGCGGACTAACACCCACTCGCTTGAGAAAAGTCTGGCTGAAATGACTCAGCGTGCTAAAGCCGCTCTTCGCGGCGATGGTTGGCAGAGACAGGTCTGAATAGGCCAGCAATTCCCTGGCCCGGTTCACTTGTACCCGAACGATCTCCGCCTTGGGCGTTCGGCCCAGCACCCTCTTGAAGCTGCGCTCCAACGTGCTCCGCGAGATGGGCAGCCCGCTGATCGCCTGCTGCACGTTGATCGGGTCGCAGGCATGTTCCCGGATGAACCGCACGGTCGTCGCCACGTCAGGGTCGTCGATGGCCAGCACGTCGGTCGACCTGCGGACGATGATGCCTCGTGGCGGGAACTCGATGAATTCCTCCGGTGGTTGCCCGCCGGCCATCAGCCGGTCCAACAATGCAGCCGCCTCGTAGCCGATCTGCTGCAGGTTGGCGTCGATGCTCGTAAGCGGAGGGTTGGACAAGCTGCACAGATGCTCGTCATTGTCCACGCTCACCACGGCCACGTCGTCGGGCACCAGCACTCCTGCCCGCAGACACCCGTCCAGCACCTGCTGCCCCCGGTCGTCGTTGCAGGTCATCATGCCGACCGGCTTGGGCAGTCCGGCCAGCCAGCCGGTGATCTGGTCCTGCTCTTGCTCCCAAGTTGTGGCCCGACGCCGCCCGCCCCTCGACTGAAACACACTGCACGTGTAGCCGGCCTGCTCGACCAACTGTGTGAAGTAATCGCAGCGGGCGTCCATGAATCGGTACGCTCCTCGGGGCATACCGCAGAAGCCGAAATGCCGCAGGCCACGATCCAACAGGTGTTCCAGGGCCAGCCTGGCCACGGCCCGATTGTCCGGGCCCATTCCGGGCAGTCCCACGTCGGCCAACGCGTTGCGCAAATCGACCGCCGGCAGGCCAGTCTCGAGCACGGCCTTGGCCATCCTGCGGTCGTTGATCCGCACCAGGATACCGTCGCCACGCCAACCGGTCAGCCACCGCGGCGGCGGATCGTCCAGCCCATGCGGTCGGAAATAGATGGACCACGGGCCGTGCTCCCCGACGTATCGGGCCACCCCGCGCAACAGCCCACGCCCGTACGCACGGGAAGTCTCGACCAAAATCGCCACGTGCGGCAGCTTGGCCATGAAAACCCCCTGACTTTGGGTTGCCTCCTATCCCTTTAGCATACCTTAGCGGTGCCCGTCGGGATACCAGGGATTGACGAAAACGCGACAAAATTTTACGCAAAGTTGGGTTGACCATGCGGGTCGTTGCTGAATAAACTATGCAAAGAACATCTTTCGGGCGGCCGGATGCGAGAAAAACATTTTGCTGATCGCCGGAGACGGCGGGCATCAATTCTATCCCGACCTGGCCTGGCCGGAGATCACAAAGGTCAAACACAGTTGGCGATGAAGTGGCGGTGAAGCGTTACAATCCTAAACCTGATCGAAGGAGGTCAACAATGCGTGTTTTTTCTATTTTTGTGCTAGTCATGATGGCGTTGTCGTGCGTGCAGGCGCCCGCATTGGGTGCGGAGTGGCCTGCACTTCAACTACAGAATCCCTTGCCCAAGGCCGAGGGCTACCGTGGCATTTGGTACTCCAACCAGACGCAGAAGGACGAGTACGTGTACAAGTACAGTGGCGGGCTGGGTACTTACTGTGCCAAGCACCGACCGCTTGCAATCTACGCACCGAAAGTAAACAAAACATTCTTCTGTTACGGCGGAACCAACGAGGCGGACAACACGCTGTTGCACATGGTCTCCTACTACGACCATGCCACCGGCACCGTTTCCCGCCCGACCATCTTGTTGGACAAACACACCACCGACGCGCACGACAACCCGGTCATCGCGATCGACGGCCGAGGTTACGTCTGGATATTCTCCAGTGCACACGGTACCGGACGACCGTCGTATATCTCGGTGAGCAAAAAGCCCTACGATATCGACGAGTTCGAATGCGTCTATACCGGCAACTTCTCTTACCCGCAGCCATATTTTTTGGCAGGCAAAGGATTCTTCTTCCTGCACACCAAGTACGGCGGCGGCCGTCGTCTGTACCAGATCACAAGCCCCGACGGCCGCACCTGGACCGAGCCGGAACTGCTCGCCCGCATCGAGTCGGGCCACTACCAGACAAGCTGGCGCCACGGCAACAAGGTCGCAACGGCCTTCAATTTCCATCCCAAGGCACGCGGCGGGCTCAACTGGCGGACCAATCTCTACTACATGGAAACCGATGATTTCGGCAAGACCTGGCGCAACGCCGCGGGCCAGAAGATCAAACTGCCCTTGACCACGCGGGAGAACCCCGCGCTGGTGCACGACTACTACTCCAAGCACCGCAGCGTCTATATGAAAGACGTCGAGTTCGATTCGAAGGGACGACCGGTTATCCTCTGTCTGACCAGCGGCGGCTGGGAGTCGGGGCCGGTGAACGACCCTCGGCTGTGGGAAACGGCCCGTTGGACGGGTGAGAAATGGGAAATCAATACGTCGATTGTATCGGATAACAACTACGACATGGGCTCGCTCCACATCGAGAGCGACAACCTGTGGCGGCTGATTGCCCCCACCGAGACCGGCCCTCAGCCGTACAACACCGGCGGCGAGGTTGCCATGTGGACCAGCACGGATCAGGGCAAGACGTGGAAGAAGGTCAAGCAACTGACCCGCGACAGCAAATACAACCACACCTACTGCCGCAAGCCCGTCGGCGCCCACCCCGACTTCTACGCCCTCTGGGCCGACGGGCATGGCCGGGAGAGGTCGGAAAGCCGTCTCTACTTCACCAACCGCGACGGCGACCACGTGTGGCGGCTGCCGGTGAAGATGACCGGCGCGACTGCCAAGCCGGAGGTCGTCGAGTGGTGACGCGTAAGGTGGTGATCGTCATCATAATCAGTACAGCCGTCACCTATTGCGGCGTTTTATCAATAGCTGCGAAAGTGATGATTGGCCGCGAAGCCCGCGATTGTCGTAGTACAGGGCTGAATTGATTGCTCTCCAGGTTTCGCCGGATGTCCCGCGCACGTATCCCGATTTCTGGCTCGGCCACTTGCCCGTACGCTTGTGATACGCGTCTGCCCAGGCCAGTATCTTCTTGATTGTCAGGCGTGGCATGTCGGCCTTGTTCCGTGCTCGGCGGTACTTGGCCAGCAGTCTGGCCAGCGACGAGCCGCCCGGCAGTCCGCGATGGCCGCGCCGCAATGCGTTATGTATCAGAGCCCAGGTTTCCCCCTTCTTAGCGCCGGACACGGGTCCCGACTCGATGGCGGGCCACTTGCCGGTGCGCCGGTGGTGGGCGTCCGCCCAGGCCAGTATCTTCTTGATTGTCAGTCGCCGAGAAGGGAATCGGCACGTCGTTTTGCGGCGCCTGGTGCGCGACGAGCCACCAGAAGCACGACCGGTACTCTTACGTTTGGTTGCCATCTTGCGTTTGGCCATCGTTTTACCCGGAGCAGTGTGTGCGGTTCTCAGTATCCAGGCATGCTACCCCAGATCGCCCGAGACGTCAATTACTTGGCCCGTCCCGTTCATGATGCCCCCCTATATGAGTACGCGTGGAGTTGATTCGATTGTAATCTTGTAGTAAGCTGAAAGACAGAATGTCGCCAAATCACGTTTAGGGAGGTTTGATCATGGTCAGCCGCGAGTACCTTGACGAGCGTCTTAAGAAACTTGAATATCGGCTCATCATCCGCCTTGGTAGCATGATTGTGGTTGCCATTGCCTTGTTGTCTCTCTGGTCGGCCGCCTGCACGGTGAGCCGGGCCGACGAACATGCCGATCTGCCGGCGTCGCACTCGGTGCGGCCGCAGCTTTACGCTACCGGATTCGAGTTCGCCGAAGGGCCGGCTCTGGACGCCGCGGGCAACCTGTTTGTGGTCAACTATCGGGCCAACGGGAACATCGGTCGGATTGCGGCGGACGGTACTGCCGAGGTGTTCTGCGACCTGCGGAAGTTGGTTCCCCTGGAAGGGCGCCAGCCGCAGGCCAACGGGCTGAAGATCGACGGCCAGGGGCGGCTGGTTGCGTCCGACTCCGGCGCGGGACGGCTGCTGCGAATCGCCGCCGACGGACAGAGTGTGGAAGTGCTGGCCGATCGCTGGGAAGGAAAGCGATTCAACAGCATCAACGACGTGGCCCTGGACACGGCCGGCAACATCTACTTCAGCGACCCAGGCGGCTCCAGCGCCGAGAAACCCGTCGGGTCGGTATATCGCTACGACATCAACACCGCCAAGGTCTCGCGGCTGGACACCGGCCTGGCGTATCCCAACGGATTGGGCGTGACTCCGGACGGGAAACACTTCTGCCTGTGCGAAAGCGGAAGGCACCGCCTGCTGATCTACGACCTGACGGCCGAGGGGCAACTGGCCAACCGCCGGGTGCTGATCGACTTCCCGGCCGAAACTCGCGGAGAGATCATCGGCGGCAAGTTCTCCCCCGATGGAATGATCTTCGACGCCGCCGGACGGCTCTACGTGGCGATGTGGACCGGCGGGGTAGTCAACGTGGTCGAGGTGCCCTCCGGCAAGCTCATCCGGCAGTACGACGCCGGCGGCAGCCGGGCGACCAACTGCCATTTCCACGACGGATACCTCTACGTCACCGTGGCCGCCAAGGAAGCCGTCTTCCGGCTCAAGCTGGGAGTGGAAGGCTTCGACTATAAATGAACGAAGACAATCCAAAAGGCGCGACCGGCGGTCGCGGCTTTATGCTCAAGGTCATTTCCGCAGCGGGGCCGGGCTCGGCTGCTCGGCGGTACGGATCGGTGCGGTTTGTCCTTCCGCGGCTGGTCCGTCCTGGTAGAAGCGGGTGGTTTCCTCGCTGACCAGCCGGGTTCCCAGCGGCTTGCAGTGGACCTCGGCGCGGAAGATGTGATTTCCGGCCGTCTCGGCACGCGCGGAGATTTTCAGGATCAGGTCGCCGCCGGCAGGCACCGACGGAATGGGGCTGAAGACCACCTGTCCCGGGCCGATTTTGTGTCGGCCGCCCTCGACGGCAGTCGGTTCGATGCCGTTGGAGAAGTAAGCGAGCACCTCGACGTTCTCGGCACTCTTGGTGCCGCGGTTGCGGATTCGCAACTCGTAGGTCGCCTCTTCGCCCACCGGCACCGGCCCCGTGGGGTCCTTCACGTCAAGCACCAGGTCGGCGATGGCTTCCACTTCGGTGGTTATGCCTGCCGTGGCGGTCAAGTCGCCGTCGGCGGTTGAGACGATTTCCATGCGGCTGGGGCCGGGCAGGCCCAGGCTGCACTTGAGCGTGAAGCTCTGTTCGCCGCCCGGATCGAGCTTTTCCAGTGCCCAGAGCACTCTGGTCCCGTTGGCCTCGAGTTGGCTGCCGTCGATGCTGGAGAGGTACTTTGCGCCGGCCGGGATGTTGACCGACATTTTGAGGTTTTCGGCCGGCGCAGTTCCCGGATTTCGCACGCGAATCCGGTAGCCGGCCACCGCGCCCACATATTGGACGGCCGGTCCCTGCACATCCACTTGCAAGGCGGGCCGGCGGACCAGTACCTGCTCGGCCAACTCCGCGCGGGCGCCCCCGTCTCCGCGAGCTTCGACCTTGATCATCAGGTTTCCGACCTGCCGGGCGGTCAATTCCACCTCGATGGCTTTCTGCTCACCAGCGGCGATCGTGCCCAGGTCGTGCGAAACCGGCTGATTCCCATCTGCCCCCATCGGCAGCAAACGGATGATCACATTCTCGGCTTCACCGTTGCCCGTATTGGCAAGCTTCAACCGGTAGATTTCCTTCCTGCCGTAGAGGACCTCGCGGGGCCCTTCGAGGGTCATTGCGAGCTTGGGCTGCTGGACTTCGATCATCGTCTTGGAGCCAACCGGCTTGGATTCCCAGCGGACTGCCAGATCGAAGGGGCGGTTCTCGCGGGGCACGATCGTCAGGACCAATTTCTCCCGGCCCTTTGCTTCGAGGTGTCCGATCTTCCACACAAGCGGTCCAGCCGGCTCGCCGGCGGCCGCCCGGTGCGCTGCACCCTTGCTGGCTTCGGCGGCCGATACGTCGGCCCACTCGGGAAGATCGACAAAAACCACGACGTCTTCAGCCCGCAGGTCACCCGCATTGCGAATGGTCACCTCGTAGGACGACTTCTTGCCTACTGAAATCCGCCGCGGCCCGACAGTCTCGACGCTCAGCACCGGTCCTTTGTTGGTAAACAGCACGGCGGCGTCCGGCTCTGTCCCGATATCGGCGGTCAACCTTTTGGCCGGTTTCCGGCTTGATTCGGCCGCCGGAGAGACAACGGTTTTCTTCCGGACCGCCGGTGTAGTACGCTGCACGATCACCGGTCGAGTGCTCGGCGCGGCGTGAGTTGCACGTGTAGGCGTCATATTCGGGCGTTTCTCCGCCATCCGAACCGGCTGATCTACAACAGGTGGATCGGTGGCGGCGTCCGGTTTCGGATTGACCTTCGGACTCGGCTTGCTCGGCGAGCTTTCGTCGAACGCCGACCGCCGAAGCGCCGCCAGACGTTCGTGCAGGGGACGCGTGGCGGGAGAATTAGTCGCATCCTGTTGGGGTGGCAGTTCAACTGCCACACCAACACCGCGTTTGGACAAGGTTTTCGAATCGCTCTTTGGCCTCTGTTGGGGTGGCAGTTCAACTGCCACACCAACACCGCGCTTCGAGTTCGACGGGGCCGCCATAATGCTGCCGGCACGTGGCCTGCTCCCATTGCGGTGCGGATAGAACTTCCGCGTTGCAGACCGAGGGTCAGGTCGACGCATCTTATTGCTGTTCCCCTCGCCGGGAAGAATCCCATGGAGAATCGAACGACCGAAATCGCCTACCTGCTGACCGAGGTCACCCACCTGCTCGACCAGCGTCTTCGCATACTTCGGAGGGGTAGGCATCGCTCGGTTAGGACCCGGCGATGGTCCCTGGGCAAAGACCGTAGAGGAAATCCCCCAAACCCCAAAGGCCAAAACGGCCGCGGTAAATCTCTTTGCTAGCATGACTTTTCCCTGCGCATAGTGACGGGCAGCGTGTTAGAACAAAACCTCATCATGTGGTATCGGACAAGACGATTTTGAGGGTTTAGCCAACTTTTCAGAATTGGTCAATCGGCCAAAATGCAGAGGATGGGGAATCCAGGCACCGTTTAGCCGCCGGGCTTGCCCGATTTTCCGCAGGTTGTTTTTTCTGCTAAGACGATGGCAGTTGGGAACTGGGCGGCCGGGGCGAAAAAAAGGTTGAAAATCCGATAAATGTTAAAATAGGTAAACTTGCGCTGTGGA
>JAUWHT010000001.1 GCA_030605745.1 Pirellulales bacterium
GGTTCGAGCGATCGGTCCCATATTGCAACGGTCGCTTGAATGCGATCCGGTATTTGTGAAACTACTTGCGAACATCAATCAATACCACCAGAAACGTAACCGAGCATCCTACGAAAGCCGACGACGAAAGGCGAAACCTCCCGACGTAAATCGCAAAAAACACCTAGCGCGGTCATACTAATACCGCCTGCGGCGGGAAGGACCGTAAACGGTCCTAGTACTACAACGCTATGTTATTGCGACGGTTTGACGTAACCCGAATCCTTCCAAAGGGTTGTGGAGTTGTTGACGTTTCCAATAGTCGTTTAGCCGCCGGGCAAGCCCGGCGCGTTGTGTGATGGCCAATTCGTTCCAAAGCCAACGCGCCGGGCAAGCCCGGCGGCTAAACGTAGTACTAGTCATGCCGAATTATCGGAACGCCGCGATTTGCACAGCCCTAAAATCGTAAATGTTCAGGGCTTTGCACCTAGAAACGGAAGAGCCAATATGTTTGATGACTTGATTCGATACACGCGGGTTCTCGCCATTGTGGGCGACATTCTCAAGGTACGTGCGAAGAACGTGGGTTTCGGCGACTTGGCAATGGTCGAGAACTGGGATGGCGAGGAGTCACTGGCCCAGGTGATTCAACTTGAAGGAGACGAGGTTTCGTTACAGGTTTTCGCCGGAGGGAGGGGCATCTCGACCGATGCAACGGTGCGTTTTCTCGGCCATCCCATGCAGGTGACGTACTCGCCGAACATCTTGGGGCGCGTTTTTCGCGGTTCGGGGGAGCCGCTGGATAGTGGTCCGGTGCTTTCCGGCGATCCCCGCATCGACGTCGGTGGTCCGGCCGTCAACCCGACCATGCGGGTCTTGCCCAACAAGATGATCCACACCAAGGTTCCGATGATCGACCTGTTCAACTGCCTGGTCGAGAGTCAGAAGCTTCCGATTTTCTCGATTGCCGGGGAGCCTTACAACCAGCTTTTGGCCCGCATCGGAATTCAGGCCGACGCCGACATCATTGTCTTCGGCGGCTTGGGGCTGATCTTCGACGACTACTATTCCTTCCGGACGAGATTTGAAGAGGAGGGCATCTTCTCGCGGGTGGTGATGTTCGTCAACCAGGCGTCCGACCCAATCGTGGAACGCCTGTTGGTCCCGGACATGGCCCTGAAGGTAGCAGAGCGCTTTGCAGTGGAGGAAGCAAAACGCGTGCTGGTATTGCTGACCGACATGACGGCGTACGCCGACGCGTTGAAGGAGATCGGCATTACCCTGGAGCGAGTACCGGCAAACCGCGGCTATGTGGGCGACCTCTACAGTCAGTTGGCCCAACGGTACGAGCGGGCGTGTGATTACAAGGGGGCCGGCTCGGTGACCATCCTGGCCGTGACCACGATGCCGGGCGACGACGTCACGCACCCGGTGCCCGACAATACGGGCTACATCACCGAAGGCCAGTTCTACCTGCACGACGGCACCATTGACCCGTTCGGCTCGTTGTCGCGATTGAAGCAACAGGTGATCGGTAAGGTAACTCGCGAGGATCACGGCCAGATCATGAACACGATGATACGGTTTTACTCGGCGGCCAAGGAAGCCGAACAGAAGCAGGCGATGGCCTTCGAGTTGTCCCCATTTGATGAAAAAGCATTGAAGTTCGGCGAGCTGTTCCACGACCGATTTATGGACCTTGAGGTGTTGATGGCCTTGGACGATGCCTTGGACCTTTCCTGGAAAACGCTGGCCGAGTGTTTCGAGCCGCAGGAACTGCTGATGAAGCAGGCACTGATAGATAAGTATTACCCTAAGGCAGTTTAGCCGCCGGGCTTGCCCGGCGCGTTTTCGTTCGAACGTATTGACACCCACCACCGCGCCGGGCAAGCCCGGCGGCTAAACGGTAGCCATGGAAACTCTCGCGCTCAACAAGAGTTCCTTGAAGGCCGAACGCGACCGGTTGAATACGTTTCAACGTTTTCTGCCGTCGCTAGACCTCAAGCGCCAACAGTTGATGGTGGAGTTCAAGAATGCGCAAAGGGTGCTAGGGACCACGCAGCGGGAGATCGACGAGCTGATCACGTCATTGGAAGGGCTGCTGGCGTTGCTGGGCGCCTCGACCATGGATCTATCCAACTACGTGAAGGTTCGAGCCGTAGAAGTTGACCAGGAAAACGTTATCGGGGTCAAGTTGCCGGTGTTGCGTGGCGTGGAGTTCAGCGTCGAAGAATACTCCACTTTGGCAAAGCCGTTTTGGGTGGATACCCTGGTAGAGTATCTGCAAAAAGTGAGCACGTTGCGTGTTCGTGAACAAGTCGATCAGGAGCGAGTCCGCCGGCTGGATGAGGCCGTGCGTAAGATTACGCAGCGGGTCAATCTGTTTGAGAAGGTGCTGATTCCGACCGCCCAGAAGAACATCCACCGCATTCGCATTTACCTGGCCGACGCGGAACGGGCCGGGGTGGTCCGCTCGAAGATGGTTAAAGCAAAACGTCAACGGAAAGTGAGTCAGTTGGAACAACGCTAATGGCCATTGTCCACCTCAGCAAGGTTACCCTCTACGGGATCACCGACCAGAAGGAGGCCGTTCTCGACGGCCTGCAGCGCCTCGGCTGTACGCACGTGGTGAACCTTAACCCGGAGACGGGCGGGGGGCGACCCGAGCCGGGATACTCGGTCGAAGCCCACCAGGCGTTGCAATACTTGCGGGCCTGCCCCGTTCAGCGGCAGCAAGCGGGAAATCGCAAGGATTTTGACTTCGGCGCGGTCGAGCAAGAGGCATTGGAAATCCGACAGCAACAGCAGAAACTGTCAGACGAACACGACTTGCTGGCCGGCGCGATCGAGGCGGCCGGACCGTGGGGAGAATTCCACCTGCCGGCGGAGGAAGAACACAGTGCATTACGGTTCTGGTTCTACGTTGTACCGCACTATCGAAGGGAGATGATCGAGGAATCGGGCCTGGTTTGGCAAGCGGTTGCGCGGGATGAACGCTTCGATTATGTGGTAGTCGTCCACCCGGACGAGCCGCAAGGCATGCCCGTGGCGCCGGAGAATCTGGACCCCCGTTCCCTGTCGCAACTCACCCAGCGATTGGAGCAAGTGGACCTCGAACTGGAGAAGTTACACTGGCGTCGCGTGGAACTGACTCGCTGGTGTCATCTTACGAGATTGACGATGGCGGAAGCCGATGATCGGGCTGTTCTGGAGCACGCCGGCCGGCAGACCTTGGACATCTCGCGGGTGTTCGCCGTACAGGGTTGGGCGCCTCGTGGAGTGTTGCCCCAGATTGAGGAATTCGCCGACCAACGCGGCCTGGCCCTCTCTGTTGAGGAGCCGGGGTCGGAGGATAACCCGCCCACCCTGCTGGACAACCCGGAATTGCTGGCCGGTGGAGAGAAAACCGTGACGTTCTACATGACACCCGGTTACCACACATGGGACCCGTCGGTGGTGGTGTTCTTCTCTTTCGCCGCCTTCTTTGCTATGATCTTCTCCGATGCGGGCTACGCGCTGATGCTGGGTGCGATACTGGTTTTGACGTGGCGCAGACTGGGGCACACTCGCAGCAACATTCGCTTGCGGAACTTATTCTTGGCTTTGGTCCTCGCCTCAGTAGGGTACGGCGTCATGGTGGGAAGCTACTTCGGCGTAGGTCCGCCCGAGGGCTCGGTGGCGGCCTCTTTGAAAGTGCTCGACATGAAGGACCAGGGTGGGATGATGCGTCTTTCGATTATCGTCGGCGTGTTTCACCTAGTCCTGGCCAACCTGATTACCACGTGGCGTTACCGGCGATCACCCCGTTTCCTCGCCCCGCTCGGTTGGGTGGCGATGATTCTGGGGGGCCTGATCACGGGGCTCGAAATGGTCGGAGACGACCCGCTGGAACTGTTCTTGCCCGTGGACATCATTCTGCTGGTCAGTGGTGCCGGGGCCGTGCTGCTTTTCAGCAGCGAGCGCCCTTTTTCCGGCGGCGGCATTAGCAACCTGGCCTGGCGGTTGCTTGATGGGCTGAAGGGCCTCGCCGGTGTTTCGAAGGCGTTTGGCGACGTGCTCAGCTATCTGCGGCTATTTGCTCTGGGCCTTGCCAACGCACACTTGGCCGCGGCGTTCAACGAGATTGCAGGAACCACCGCCAAATCCCGCGGCATCGGGCTGCTGGCGGCAATCCTGATTCTTGTGGTCGGCCATGGGCTCAATTTTGCACTCGCCGTGATAGGAGGCGTCGTGCATGGATTGCGTTTGAATTGTATCGAGTTTTTTAATTGGAGCCTTCCCGAGGAAGGCTATCCTTTCCAGCCTTTTTGCAAGAAAGCGAGTCAGTGATGGAAGAATTTGTCCTTCTTACCTTGGGGTGGGCAGGCCTTTACGCCCCAACCGCCCTGGGCGCCATTGGGAGCATCCTCGGCTGCACGCGGGCGGGACAGGCGGCGTGCGGCGCGATGCTGGAAATCGAGAGTGGCTACGGTCGCTACGTCGGCGTTTCGGCCCTGCCTTCTTCCCAGACGATTTACGGCATCGTGGTCATGTTCACGTTGAACGCCCGGGAAGTCACCACCGAGTCTGCGCCCGGCCTATTGGCGATCGGCGTCATGTCGGGCGTGGCGTTGATGATGAGCGCCATCATGCAGGGGGCGTGCTGCGCCTCGGCGATCAACGTCAGCAAGAGCAAGCCGGAGGTGTTCGGTCTGTCGATAGCCCCGGCGGCGATCGTGGAAGGGTTCGCCGTGTTTGCGTTTGTCTTTGCATTGGTGGTCAGCGCCGGCATTCCCGGTTTACCCCAGTAACCGAAGAAAGCACCACGGAGACACGGAGGACACGGAGAAGACGTAGGGTGGGTGCTTGCACCCACGCGAACTTGTGGTCCTTTGGAGGCGTGGGTGCAAGCACCCACCCTACGCTACTAAACGGTTACAGTTACGAGAAACAGGTTGTAACAACATCATGTCTGAAAAAGAACAATCCTCGGGCGTTCAGGAACTGATTGATCGCTTGCGAGAGAAAGGTGTTGAGGAGGGCAAGGAGCAGGCCGATCTGTTCGTCGCCGACGCGCGGCGACGAGCCACGGAAATGCTCGATAAGGCTCGCTGGGAGACCGCGGAAATCCTCCAGCACGCCCGGGAGGAGGCAGATAGTCTCCGGGCGGCGGGCGAGGATGCCTTGCACTTGGCGGGTCGCGACGCAGTTTTGGCACTGAAGGAAGAAATATCCGAGCAGTTTGCCAATCAAGTGCGTCGGCTCGTCTCTCATCGCCTGCGCGACGACCAATTCATGCAGCGGTTGATACTGGAAATCGCGGGTCGGGCCGTGCCCAAGGACACCAAGCAACCGCTGGAGTTGCTGTTGCCGGAAGAGGTGCTGCCGCCGGAGGAAGTACAACGCCAGGTGAAGGGGGCCAAGGAAGGCACGCTGAGCCACTTCGTGCTGGGCCTGACTGCTGAGATGATGCGTAAAGGGGTTACTTTCGGAGTAGCCGACGACGACACGCCCGGCGTCACGGTCAAAATGGTCGACGAGGACGTCGAAATCGTTTTCAATGAAAAAGCCATCACTGAGTTCCTCTTGCGGCACCTGCTGCCGCGTTTCCGAACAATGATGGATGGCCCAGTGATGGATAGCACTGCCCAGTGAGATGCGTCGATGGCCCGCAGCAACAGCTACTATACTCTGGTCGCCAGCTTGCCCGCGATGCCTCGGTATTTCGAGGTGGAGCGCGTCCCGATCGCGCAGCCCCGGCTCGAAAAAAGGCTCCAGATGCTGAAATCCCAGGACGCCGAGGTCGTGGAGCAACTGCGCGCGTTTCTCCTCTGGGACCGTCAACCGTGGGATCGGACGGACGAGGAAGTGGTCTCGCATTACGACGAACTGATGTCGACGACAAGGAATCGCCTGGCACGCCACATCGTCGCCTTTCAAATGGACATTCGGACGATCATAAGTGGTCTGCGCCGCCGGCGACGCGGCCTGCCGCCACCGCCCGGCGTTGGGCAGTGGACGGACCATATCCGGAAGAACTGGGAAGATCCGCAATTCGGCCTCCGGTGGCAGCACCCTTGGATCGCTGAAGTGGATCAATTACTGGACACCACCGATTGTCTGCGGGTGGAACGGATAAAACTCGGAGTTACCTGGAATCATTTGACCAGGCTGGCCGAACGATATTTCTTTTCTTTTGAAGTGGTGCTGCTGTATCTGGCTCGCTGGGAAATCATCCGCCGCTGGACCAGCCGGGATGCCGTGCTTGGCCGGCAACGTTTTGAACAACTCGTCACGGAGTCGCTGGATGAATACGCTAACCTGTACGAGTGAAGCCGCCGTTATCGGCGTCAACGGAAACGTCGTCACGGTGGAGGCCGCCGAGGGCTCTATCGTGAAGAACGAGGTTGCCTACGTCTGCGTCGCAGAACAGAAACTAAAGGGCGAGGTCTTGCGCATCCACGGTCGGACCGCCGATTTGCAGGTCTTTGAAGAGACACAGGGCGTAAAAGTCGGCGACCGTGTCGAGTTCACCGGTCAGTTGCTCTCGGTCACCTTGGGCCCGGGGCTGTTGGGAACCATCTACGACGGGCTACAGAACCCGCTGAAAACTCTTGCCGCCAAAGACGGCTTTTTCCTCCGGCGCGGCCGATACGTCGAGCCGCTGGACAGCCAACAAGAATGGGTGTTCACGCCTACTCGACAAGCAGGTGAAAAACTCAAGGCAGGCGATACCCTGGGTACGGTTCTGGAACGACACTTTTCACACAAAATCATGGTGCCTTTTGCTGAGCCGGGTGAAGTGGAAGTAACCTGGATCAAGGGCGGCAGTTTCACCGTGGATGAACCGGTGGCCCGAATTCGTGATGCCTCCGGTCGCGAACGTCCACTGACCATGATGCAGACCTGGCCCGTGCGACGGCCTCTTCCTGCCGCCATGTTGCGGCGGCGGTTAGTCGAAAGGCTGTATCCGTCGGAGCCGCTGATCACAACCACGCGGCTGATTGATACTTTCTTCCCCATTGCCCGGGGTGGCACCGCCTGTATTCCCGGCCCGTTCGGCGCCGGCAAGACAGTCCTGCAAGGACTGATCGCGAGGTACTCGGCGACCGACATCGTGATCGTTGTAGCCTGCGGCGAGCGTGCGGGGGAAGTTGTCGAAACGCTTACCGAATTCCCCAAGATGCAGGACCCCCGCGGCGAAGGCCCCTTGATGGATCGCACGATCATCGTCTGCAACACCTCGTCCATGCCCGTGCCCGCGCGGGAAGCGTCGATCTACACCGGCATCACCCTGGGTGAGTACTATCGCCAGATGGGCCACCAGGTCTTGCTGCTGGCCGACTCGACCTCGCGCTGGGCCCAGGCGATGCGCGAGACATCCGGCCGGTTGGAGGAAATCCCCGGCGAGGAGGCCTTTCCGGCCTATCTTGATTCGGCCATCAAGAGCGTCTACGAGCGCGCCGGTGTGATTCGCACCCGCGACGGATCCACCGGCAGCCTGACTATGATCGGTACCGTTTCACCCGCGGGTGGCAACTTCGAGGAACCCGTGACTCAGTCCACACTGGGGACCGTCAAGACGTTTCTCGGCCTGTCCTACGACCGCGCCTACAAACGGTTCTACCCGGCGGTCGATCCGTTGACCTCCTGGTCGCGGTATCTTGGGCAGTTGGCGCCTTACTTCGGCAGGCACGTACAGCCCGGCTGGAGCGAATCAGTGCAGGTCATTCTGAAACTGCTGGAAGACGGTGACGGCGTTTTTCAGATGATGCAGGTTACGGGAGAAGAAGGGATCACGCTGGAAGACTTCGTGGTCTACCAAAAGGCGATATTCGTGGACATGGTTTACTTGCAACAGGATGCTTTCGATCCGGTTGATGTCTCGACGCCCTTGGAACGGCAGAAAGAGACCTTCTTACTGGTCAAACGTCTTGTGGAGCGCGACCACCGTTTTGACGACAAGGAGCAAGCCCGCGACTACTTCACGCGACTGACCGGCCTGCTGAAGAACCTCAACTATTCCCCGCGTGAATCCCAGGACTATGACCGTTTGCTGGCGGAGATCGAGGAGTTGGAAATGAAGTTCCTTTGATCTACCGTTTAGCCGCCGGGCTTGCCCGATTTTCCGCAGGTTGTTTTTTCTGCTAAGACGATGGCAGTTGGGAACTGGGCGGCCGGGGCGAAAAAAAGGTTGAAAATCCGATAAATGTTAAAATAGGTAAACTTGCGCTGTGGA
>JAUWHT010000440.1 GCA_030605745.1 Pirellulales bacterium
TCCACAGCGCAAGTTTACCTATTTTAACATTTATCGGATTTTCAACCTTTTTTTCGCCCCGGCCGCCCAGTTCCCAACTGCCATCGTCTTAGCAGAAAAAACAACCTGCGGAAAATCGGGCAAGCCCGGCGGCTAAACAGCGTGTGCCCGATTGTGTCGCCGTGCCTATTCGGCGGCTTGAGGCATCTCCAGCGTCTTGCTTTCCATGCCCGCCTTGGCCAGTAGGTAGTAGAGCACGAATCCGACGACGAAGGCGGCCATCGGTGGACAGGGCACGTTGCCGGCCATGCCGGGGATGAAGTCGGCCGCACCGACGGCAAAGCCCAATACCCAGGAGATCCATCCGGCCGGATTGAACCCGGCCCGGGGCCCGGCCCAATTCCGGCCGGCCAGCAGGTAGTCGGCCGCCATCGCACCGCACACCGGCCCGAAGGATGCGCCGATGATCACGAACACGCCGATCACGTCCCCGGCCAGACCGGTGACCGCCAGCAGAATGCTGACGGCCGTCCCACAGCCGACCGAGATGAAGGGATTGATCTTCGGCAGCGTGGTCTTAAAGCTGTTTGCGGCGATGAAGGCCGAGAAGCAGGCGGGCGGGAAGGCGGCGATGGCCAGCAGGTACATGAAGACGCCGGCCGTCTTCTCGCCTACAATACCGCCCATCAACGCCGTGGCCCGCAACACGGCTCCGTCGGCCGCCTGACCGCCACCCTGGGCACCGGCGACGATCAACAGGGCCAATCCGCCGGAGAAGATCGTGGCCAGCGCGATCCCGATTAGCCCGCCGAGTTGCACGTCCTTTGCGTCACGGTTGTTCATTCCGAAGTCGGCCCCCGCCGCCCCGGCAGTGGCGAAGAAACCGACGATGTAGGTGCAAATCAGCGCGACGACTCCCCATGCCGGCAGCGCAGATTTGACCGCGATCGCTTGGGTACCCTCGACGAGAACCTCGACTTTCAGGCCGGCATCGACCGCCGATTGTGGGTCAAAACTACCGACGCCCCCGATGGTCGCCACACAAAGGATCACCAGGACGGCCAACGGAATCAGCGGCAGGAAAGTGGCCACCTTGGCCACATATTGGATGCCTTTCAGCCCCATGAAGGCGGCCGCTACGGCCCACACTATCGAGACGATTGCGTGCGGGACCGAGCCAACCACCGCACCCGGGTCCTCGAAAAACGGAGCACAAAGCAGTACTCCCGCGAAGAACGCATTTACCCCGAGCCAGCCGAACTGCAACAGGCCCATCAGAAACCCGGGCATCAGCAGTCCACCCTGCACACCGTAGGTCGAGGTCCCCACGATGTACAATGGCAAGCCGGTCTTCAAGCCGAGCAACCCGGGCACCAGGTAGAATAGAAAGTGGCACAGCAAGGCGGCCAGGATCAACCCCAAAAAAGCGACCGGAAGCCCATGGGACAGAATCCCACCGGCAAAGCTACTGTACTGCCCCATTTCCGGCGTGATGCCGCTGCCAACCGGCACGTCCTGCCAGAACACAAACCACAGCATAATGCCTGCGTACGTCTGGGCCGTGCTGCTGAACCACGCCACACGCTTCTCCCGCGGCACCGGTCGGGCCGCAGTGACGTAAGACGGTAAGGATGCCATGCAAACTCCTCCTGAAAGGGTCGTTGACGTTTTCAATAGTCGTTTAGCCGCCGGGCTTGCCCGGCGCGTTTGCGTTCAAGCGTATTGACACCCACCAACGCGCTAAACTTGAACTTAGCATTGTAGTGCTAGCAGTGCTGCCATGACACGGTGCATGGAGTATACGAGCTGTGTCGTGCATGTAAAGCCCGTTGAACGCTCTGGATTTGCCTTGACTTCCCAGACCGCCCCAGAGTACCATAATCCCCTCATTTTCTTGCCCGGTAAATGACCGTGCACGATTATCGGATAACTCGGAGCGCGGGCTTCCAGCCCGCATTGGGCGGCCGGGACGGCCGCGCTCCAGAATGGTGACCTACGGATGAACTCGGCTGGATGGAAACAACTTGCTCTGCTGTTGGTGGCCGCGCTGGCGGTTCGGTTGGCTGCTGGACTGTATTGGCAGTCGCGGCTGGACAGCCGGTTTGGGTTCGGCGACAGCGAAAGCTATTGGTCGCTGGGCCGGGTAATCGCCAACGGCCGGCCGTACGAATACGGCCCCGAAGATGCCCAGGTCTTCCGCAGCCCTGGCTATCCGCTGCTCTTGGCGCCGATCTTCCGCCTGGCTGGCGACCAGCCGTCGGTGATGTGGGCCCGGGCGCAAAGCGCCGTGTTCGGGACATTGGTGGTTGCCGGGGTTTGGTGGCTGGCGCGGCAACTGTTCGACGCCCGGACCGGCCTGGTTGCTGCGGTCGTGGCGGCGTTTTATCCCGGGGCGATCGCTACCAGTGCCTTGGTCCTGAGCGAAGCTCCATTCTGTCTGCTGATGCTGGTGCAGTTCTGCCTGTGGACGGCCGCGTGGAAGGCCGAGTTGCCGGGTCGGGCTGGACTGCTGGCGGTCGGTGTCGGCTTGGCGGCCGGGGCAGCCACCCTGGTACGGCCCAGTTGGCTGCTGTTTACACCGTTGGCCGTGCTGGTGGCACATATTTGCGCCCGCGGCCGGCCGCTATGGATTGGCGTTGGTGTGTTGGCCGGGCTCGCGGTGGCGATGATGCCATGGTGGATTCACAATGCCCGACTGACCGGCCGGTTCGTACCCACCACACTGCAAGTCGGGGCCAGCCTGTACGACGGGCTGAACCCGCGGGCCACCGGAGCCAGCAACATGGCGTTCGTCCCGCAGTTTGTTCGGCAACAGCGCCGGGCATTGCCGCCGGACGCCCGGCAGGGGATAGACTTCGAGGTTCTGCTGGATCGGCGATTTCGGGCCGAGGCGCTGGCCTGGGCTCGGGCCAATCCGGGCCGGGTGGTCCGGCTGGCCGGCACCAAGCTGTTACGAATGTGGAACATCTGGCCCAACGAACCGAGTCTCTCAAGTTGGCCGATCCGGCTGGCCGTCGTTTGCACCTACGTTCCGGTCCTGGTTCTTGGGCTCATAGGAGCAGCCAGAACGATCCGTCGCGGCTGGCCGTATATCTTGTGCTGGCTTCCGGTGGTCTATTTCACCGCGTTGCACATGGTATTCGTCAGTTCGATCCGCTACCGCCAGCCGGCCATGCTGGGGTTGATGGTGCTGGCAGCGGGGGCGGTGACGGGAATTGCAGATTGCAAATTGAAAATTGGGAAATTGCAAATTGCCTGGTGTACCAGGCATTTTTCAACATGGGGATAGCGCCGCGTAGACGCGGCGGCTAAACGGGCTTTGATGCGCCACATTTTCTCGGCCGAATCGACCTTGCAGCGAAGTGGACCTCCGGTTATCTTCCGCCTTCTCTTCTCACTGGAATGCGATAAACATGATGGATCGTTCCCCCCTTCGGTATGGATACCTTGTAGCCGTTTTGACCTTGGCTGCAGTCGTGACTGCGGCCGGCGGGTGTCGTACCGTACTGACCACCGCGGCATACCTGATCAAAGGCACGAATGTCGATGCGGACTATGACGGCCTGAAGGACAAGAAAGTGGCCATCGTCTGCCGACCGGTAACCAACCTGACGTATCGCAACCCCAGTGTGGCCAAGGAACTTGCCCGGGAAGTCGGTATCCTGCTGCGCGAGAACGTCCCTAAGATCAAAGTGATCGACCAGCGAAAGGTGACCGAGTGGGCCGACCAGCGCGACTCTGACTGGACCGAGTTCACCGAAGTCGGCGAGGCCCTGGAAGCGGATATGGTGGTGGGGATCGAGTTGCAGGAGTTCACGATCTACCGAGGCCAGACGCTCTACCAGGGCAAGGCCAATGTGACAGTCAGCATCTACGACTGCACCGACGGCGGTCAGGCGGTCTTCGAGAAAACCTTGCCCCAGTCGCTGTACCCGCCTAACATCGGGATCCCCACCTCCGAGCGGCCGGAGGCCGAGTTCCGCCGGGAGTTCGTTCGCGTATTGGCGGACCAGATCGCCCGGCACTTCTACGCCCACGATCCCCATGCCGATATCACCATGGATGCCGCCGTGCTGGAGTAGGGGAATTGAAAATTGGCAATTGACAATTGAAAATTGCCGATTTCCATTGCCTCTGTGGGGCCAAATTCGGGTGGATCGTCACTTGGTGACGAACATTGACGGGTCGATGCTGCGTAGGGACTTAGAGTCTTACGTCGCAACTTTTGCGCGCCGTGCGCGCATGTTTGTTGATACGAAAGTTGTTGCTGGATAAGGAGTTGGGATTAGGGATTGGGGATTGGGGATTGGGGATTAGAGTCAAGTTCCAATCCCCAATCCCTAATCCCCAATCCCTTTTGGCCTCTTTTGGTTGCAGCCGCAGGCCGGGTTAGGTAATATTACAGGAAGTGACAATGCCCTTTTCTGCCATAACCTCCTTTGATCGAGGTCACTGCCCTATGTCTGCAAGACGAGTTTTCCCTCCTGCCGGGTGGCTGTCCCGAGAATGCTCATCACGCCCGGTCGCGTTGGCCCTGGCGGCGGTGTTTGTGCAGTTGTTCTTCTACGTGTCGGCAGCGATTGCTCAGGATGAGAAAGGCGACGACGATGAGGCACTCCCGCCGGCCGTGGAAATGGACGGCAAACCCGGAAACCAGGCCAAGCTGATTACCCGAGACGGCGTCGAACTGGCGGCGACATACTACCCCGGTACAAAAGGCAGGGAAACCGTGCCGATTATCTTGCTGCACATCTTCAGGGGTAACCGCAACGACTTCAGCGAGTTGGCCCCGTATCTGCAATCGTTGGGCCATGCCGTGCTGGTACCGGACCTGCGAGGCCATGGGGATAGCACTAGTGTGAGAGGCGCCAGGGTCCCGCTGCAGGCGGACATCCTCTCGCCCACCCAGTTCGGCCGCATGGTCCGGTTCGACATGGAAAGGCTCAAGTATTTTCTGCTTCAGAAGAACAACGCGGGCGAGTTGAACATCGAGAAGCTGTGTATTGTGGGGGGCGGGATGGGGGCGTCTGTGGCGATGACTTGGGCCAGGCTCGACTGGAATCGCCCGCCGGTGGGCAACAGGAAACAAGGCCAGGATGTCAAGGCGCTGGTGCTGCTTTCGCCGGAGATGAACACCCCCGGACTGCCGCTGGCGGCAGCCGTGTCGGAGCGGAACTTGCTGACCTTGAAAATCTGGGACCCGCAACTGCAAAAGGTGCTGAAATACTCCAACGAAATGGACTTCACCGTGCCGGTCCGACTGGACTTCCGGGCAGAAGTCTCCATGTTGATCGTCGTCGGCAAGAGCAAATCGAAGTCGGTCCGGTACGCTAAGCGCCTGCATACCATGGTGCAGCATCCCCGTACCGTACTGAAGCGACACTTCCCCGACGTGAAGGTCGAAAAGGACCTCTTCTACGGAGCGCTGGACACCAGCCTGCAAGGGACAAAGATGCTCGGCGCGAGAGGACTCAATCTCGAACAAACCATCGGCAAGTTCATTGATCTGCGACTTGTCCGCCGGGCGCTGCCCTGGAAAGCCCGCCAGATGGACCCCTACAGCGGGCAGAACTGAGGTGGATCTCCAACTCTACCCCGATGGGCAAAATCTCAGGGCTGGGCAACACCTCGCGGTTCGCCTCGTATATCTCCATGTAACGATCCGCCGAGCCCAAGTACCGCTCGGCCAACGTGTGTAGGGTGTCGCCGTCGACGATCTTGTGCGTCCGCAGCGACTCGTCCGGCCGGGTTGCCGCCGGCAGATTCATGCCGATCGAGGTGCCCCAGCGAGACGTGCCGGGCGCGGCAGCCCCGGGATAATCCCGCGGCAACGCCGGTGGCGACTCGCCGGCGTCCATTGCCCGAAGGATAGTGGCCGTCCGTCCGGCTGCGGGCGTGGCGGAGTCGGACAGGTTGCTGCGGCCGTCGCGCGACCAGGAAGGTGGAAACTGTGGCTGTACGCGTCTGCGCAGCACCAGCCGATCGCTGGTCCCCGGCGCCGGCGGCCCAGCGCGCGGCGGTTCCTGACGAAACAATAGCGCCACCGCAAGCCCAACCAGCAGGACACTCGATGCTGCAGCGATCTTCATGCTCTGATCTCCATGATCGTCCTCTTATATCATATCGGGACAATCGAGCGTCGATTTGTAGTCAACCGCCACAGACATTAACGCGCAGGCAAGCTGTGCCGATTAGCATGAAGCCGCGACCGGTGGTCGCGGTTCTATGGGGTGCGTCCCATCTTGCGGGCCTTTTCGAGGATCGTCGGCCGGGCCTCCTCCATGATCTCGCGGACGTCCTCGTAGCGCATCGTCCGTTGCTGAAAAGTCCTCTTCTCAATCGCACCGAGGAAACGGCCCTCGAATTCAGCCAGGTTGAAGCCGTAGATGTGGAAGCTATCGGCCATGTGGCAGTAGCGGCCTGGTTGGACCGGCGTGCCTGAGAGTTCCGATATCCGTCGTGCGATTTTCTGCTGCAATTGCACCAATGCGAAGATGTTCATAAAAGCCGCTTTGTAGGCGTCGTTACTGCGGAAGCGGACGTTCATGCTCAGCACCCGCTCGTCCTCATGCTGGGTAATCCTGCACCAGACGCTTTGCAGACAGGCCGGATCGTAGCAAGCATTATCTTCCCAGACCTTCCAGGTGATCGCCTGGGCACGGCGGGTGAAGGGGGTCTCGGCAAGCTGTCGGCAGATGCGCTCGATCTGGTCGGTCGGATCCAAGGTGGGGACTTCGTACTTAAACAGCCGCTGGTGGTAGGTGTATTCCCAGCGGGTGTCATTGGGATCTTCAGGATCACGTACGCAGTGATCCTTGATCCCCTCGCAGACCTCCATCACGTATTCCTGCAGTTCCTCGAACCCGCCGGGGAGGTCGCGATGGATCATCGGCTCGGCCAGCGGGTCGTGGACCGTGATGATCATGGTGGCGTCCTTGCTGGGCGGATCGTCCGGCTTGTCGTACTGCGTCTTGATATCGCAGCCGGAGTTGTACAGCGTCACCAGTGCATTTTCCCACGCCCGGGCGATGCAGTCGCCTTCGGCCGTGAGCACAGGAATTCCGCTCATCGGAGGTCCTTTCCGAGAGAGTCATGGATGTTGTCGATCGGGACTTTTTCGACCGGGGCGGCTGATTATTGACGGTTGGGGTGGATTTGGCAAGTCCCACGGGCTCGCGGAAAGCAGGCGACGGCGGAGCTTGCATCTGGCTGATTCTTGACTGCCGAGTGCCGGTTGCGCATAATAATGGGTGGAATGAAGTTTTCGCGTGATTCTTGTAGTTGAAATAGCCGTGGGGCAACGCCCCGCGGGTGCATTCAGGAGGTCCTCCAATGAGTACCAAGTTACCAGCCACGCCCTTCGTTCCTCAGGGCGTGCCACACATCGTTCCTCAAGGTGTGCCACGACCACATGTGGCACGCCCAGAGCGCAAGCGATGGGCGTGGTGAATGCAGGGAGCGTCCCCTCTCAGTGTGAAAAGGCAGCAATTGGCAGCGTTGCCAGCCACGCCCTTCGTTCCTCAGGGCGTGCCACACACCCAAACTGGACTGGCGTAAAAAACCTTATGTTTTTGTTGGCAAAATCTCATGGAGTTCTCAGAGCGATTCGTTTTATATTAGAGATAGCTGTTCTCGGGAAGGTCCCGAGAGTCCTGAAAACCCGTGGATGATTAGGGAGAAACGAAGTTATGAGCGAAAAACTATCGCGACGTGAAGTCCTGGGTGTTGCGGCTGTAGGCTGGGTCGGAGGCAAGCTATATGCAGTCGATGCAGCGGCCAAACCCGGCCCCAGCGAGACCGTCAACATGGGCCTGATCGGCTGCGGCGGGCAGGGCCGGAATGTGATGCACCAGCACAAGGCCTTGCCCGGGGTGCGGATCATCGCCGTCTGCGATGTGAACGAACCGCGCATGGCGCAGGCCCGAAACGAGGCCGGCGGCGAAAGTGTGCTCAGCTACCACGACTACCGCAAGCTGCTGGAAAACAAGGACATCGACGCGGTGATTGTGGGCACCAACGGCCACTGGCACGTACTGCCCACCATCCACGCCTGCCAGGCCGGCAAGGACGTCTTCGTCGAGAAGCCGCTGGGCACCTCGATCGGCGAGGGCCGAGCAGCAGTCGAAGCCGCCAAAAAGTACGACCGCATCGTCCAGATCGGCACACAGCAGCGGAGTTGGGAGCACTACCAAAAGGCGGCCGAGATCATCCAGTCGGGCCGGCTGGGCGAGATCTCGGAAGTGAAGGTCTGGGACTACCAGTACTTCTATCCCGGGTTCGGCTCCCCGCCCGATTGCAATCCGCCAGCCAGGCTTGATTGGGACTTTTGGGTCGGCCCCTCGCCCGGGCAGCCGTATAACCCGAACAAGATTGCTCGCCACTACTGGTTCTTCGACTTCGGCGGGGGATGGCAGCTCGACTGGGCAGCGCACCACTACGACATCGTCAACTGGTGCATGGGCGTGACCGAGCTGATCTCTGCCGCGGCAATGGGCGGGTTCCTCTGCTTCGATGACACCAATACGCACAATACGCAATGGCCCGATACCTTCTCCGGCATCTGCGAGTACGGCCCCGGCCCGGTGGCCAAAAAGGGCTTCTTGATGCAGTACACCTTCCGTGGCGGCTGCCGCCGTGAGCACCGCGCTCACGCCAAGTGTTTTTTCGGCACTGAGGCATCGCTGATCCTCGACCGCGGTGGATACACCATCACCGCCGAAGCCCGCGGAGGCAAAAAGCTGGGAGAGAAAATCGAAAGCTTCCGCGGCCGTGGGCACAACCACGCGCAAGTGTTCATCGACAACGTCCGCGCCCACAAGAAGCCGTTTGCCGACGTCGAGGCGGGCCATCACGCCAGCAACCCCGGCCACCTGATGAACATCGCCTGGAAGGTCGGCCGCAAGATTCACTGGGACGCCGAGAAAGAGCAGGTCGTTGGCGACGAGGAAGCCAATGCCCTGGTGACCAAGAAGTATCGGGCACCGTGGAAGTTGGAGGTTTAGCGTTTAGCCGGCGGGCTTGCCCGCCGTGTTGAACACTGGGATTCTCACGGAAACTCACGGCGGGCAAGCCCGATTTTCCGCAGGTTGGTGTAACGGCTAAGTAGAGTAGTTGTTTGATTGGGTTAGAGTCTATCGTTGTAACTTCTGCGCGCCGTGCGCGCATCTTGTACAGTACTTGTTCACCACACTATTGGGTTGCG
>JAUWHT010000216.1 GCA_030605745.1 Pirellulales bacterium
TGTAGTAAGCTGCATGGGTCGGCCTCCTTGCCTGCGGGAATGTTTTGTGACGGTTGAATCACATGCTATCCCAAATTGGCCTGGAGGCCGATACCATTTCAGCTACATTTCGAGCCCGAAAATGTGCAAAACTTGAACTAATCGGACCGAATGGGAAGAGTTTGTTAGTGTGTACAATTTGGATGACAGAAACTGCAACAGGTAATACAAAATTCATCACCATGTACCTAGACAGAAGGAGACATAGCAAATGACCTACAAATTGTTTGAAGAAGTTGTGCTAACAAAAGATATTCCTGAAAGGAGACTGAAAAAAGGTGACGTCGCAACGGTTGTCGAGCATTATCCTGGTTCTGATGGAGAGGACGGTTATTCGCTAGAACTATTTAATGTCCTCGGAGATACAATAACGGTGATAACTGTACCTGAGTCAGCAATTGAACCGTTGACTGAGGACGAGATTTTCAGTATTCGTTCATTGGTAGTAGCGTAAGTAGATTGACAGCGCTAACTCTCGCTCACGTAAGAAGTTAGCGTAGTCGCCCAGCCACCTTCCTGTAAGATCTGCGACGTACTTTGTCGAATGATTGACGGCATCACCAAATCGGGTTATCCTAGCCACCATCGCCCGCTGCCGATTCCCGGCAAATGGTAATCGGCGTAGAATAATGAGTTAGCCCGGAGCAAGCAACGAGGATTGAGATGCAGCGTTCTCGGGTTGTCGCCATGTGCCTTCTTGCTGTTGTAGTTGCTGTGGCAGTCGGTCTTGTAGTTGTGGTGCCGCTTGTCTTCCGCTCAGGCTTGGTTGCTTCCTTCACGGTCGAGGCCAACGCTGACGAGGGCGGCGCAAGTCCATTCGCGGTTGTCGTCTCGCAGAGCATGTTCGCCGCCTTGTGTGTTGCTCTTGTCGTGGCAGCCATCGCAATCGTGTTCCGGACGCGGCGCTAGCGAACGGCACCGGCTGTTGCGGGCTAACCAATCACTCCACTTGACGTGGCCGGCCACTGGTAGGCATACTGATGGCAGAGATCGGATAGGCCGGCCGCGCAAGTGAGCTTTATCATTGGCCGGATCGTTGTCCAGATGGACTCGCTGCAACTGCCTGCTCTACGCGCCGGGCAAGCCCGGCGGTTAAACGACTAATCCGTTCGCACTGTAGCTTTGCGTTTTGCCCCTTCGCGGGCCTCTGCTGCTAAGGTGTCCAGGAACTTCTCGACTTCCAGGAATTCACCCGCGCTGATCTCGTAGGCCAGCCCTTTTAGTATCGTCTTCATCTGTGCGGCCGCGTCGATCATTTCTCGATAGTCGTCCGCCGTTGGGCGGCCGGCTGCTGGGGTCCTGTCCAGATACGGCGCCTCGACACGGGCACGCTGCTTGGCAAACCGCTGGTTTCTCAGAATGCGGGGCCATTTGATGATATCCGTGGACTGCTCGGCAGCCGTGGATTTCAGGGTAGAAGCGGCGAACGACGGCGGCGCGGCGCCCACCGAAGCGGGACCAGCGAGAGATCTCGGTTGCACCGCACGCCGGGCAGACTGCTGTTGGTGTTGGAACCACCAGTCTTTTGTGGACTGTTGTCGGCTTAGGTCACCCTGGATTCGGCCTCGGGCCTGAGTTTCAAGTGTACCGCGGATGTCCTGCTGCATGACCAGGTTCTGCTTCATTGCGCGCGACTCCGATTGAGCGCGCTGTCGCGCGGCAACGTTGGCCCGCGTGTTATAGGCGCTCACACCGGCGTTGTAGCCCCAGCCGCCACCGTAATACCCACCTGGCCCAAGCTGAGCCGTCGCAGTATCCGCAAGTGTCGCCGATGCCAGGAAGGTCAAGGCGAAAAGGACTCTGGTAGAGATCGAACTCTGCATCGTGCTTACTCCCATAAAGCCGCGACCGGTGGTCGCGCCTAACTCAGTGTACGTTCCTGAATGCCGTAAGGCAAACAAGCCAGGCGGCTAAACGGGTTTCTGGGTTAGCCGGCGAACCCCCTATACTGGCGGTTGTCGCATTGGCGACACTTTGAGCTATGATTGACTGTTACGATACCATGATCCTATTAGGGGAGAACCTCATGAAGCGATTTACGATCCTAGCTGCCTCATCCATCATCGGCCTGGCGACAGTTGTTCCAAGCCTGGCCGAACAGGTCAAGGTTGGCAAAAACGCGGACAAGGCGGTACGAGAAGTCACAGCCCGGTACACCGCAGCGTTCAACAAGGGCGATGCGAAAGCACTAGCGGCCTTTTGGACTCCCAAGGGCGATTACGTCGGTCCCCGAGGCGAGCTAATCAAGGGCCGCGATGAGATTCAGAAGAGGTTCGCACGTTTCTTTTCGGTCAACGAGCAAGTGAGGCTGAAGGTCAACGTCGACTCTATACGCTTCATCGGAGCCGACGTTGCCATCGTGGACGGGACCACCGAGGTAACCCCTCCACTACAAGGGCCGCCGGTAGAGGTCCGATCCACCGTCATTCTCGTCAAGCGGGGCAAACAGTGGCTTATCGAGAGCGCTCGAGACACGCTTGCCCATGTACATTCCAACTACGAGCACCTGAAAGAACTCCAGTGGATGATCGGTGACTGGGTAGACGTATCGACGTCGGAGGATGTGTCCGTCCAGAGTTCATGTGACTGGACAGTGAACAAGAGCTTCATCGTTCGCAAGTTCACCGTCGAGGTGAAAGGCCGCATTTCGGCCGCCGGAACACAATTGATCGGGTGGGACCCTCGGCAGAGCAGGATCCGGTCGTGGCTGTTCGATTCCAAGGGCGATTTCGCCGAGGGCGTTTGGACACGGCAGCGCAACCGCTGGGTCGTCACGACGTCCGGAGTCCTTCAAGACGGGAGCGAGGTGTCCTCGACGAATATCATAACGCACGTTGACGATAACACGTTCACGTTTCAGTCCGTAAATCGGACGATCAACGGTCAACAGCAGCCCGACATCGAGGAAATCGGAATCCGCCGGGCACCGTTGCAAAGCGGCGGGCCGGACGAACCCGACTCGAAAAAGACACCGCAGCGCGAGACAGTCCTGCCGGAGTAAGAAGAATTGTTTAGCCGCCGGGCTTGCCCGGCGCGTTTTCGTTGGAGCGTATTGATACCCGCCAACGCGCCGGGCAAGCCCGGCGGCTAAACTAATCTTTGCTAGGAATCATGAAGAAGCCAGCGTTTATTGTCCATGCGGTGATTGCTGCGGCCGGTGTGATTTTCTCCGGCTGCCAGTCGTCAGAGACCGCTGCGCCACCGCCGCCGAAGGTCACGGTCGCTCGTCCGATTCAGAAGGACGTTGTCGACTATGCGGAGTTCACCGGCAGGATGGAGGCTATCGAATCGGTGGAACTCCGGGCCAGGGTCGAGGGGTACTTGGAGAGCGTGAACATTCCCAAGAAAGAAGGCTCAAAGGAAATCTGGACCGTCGAACCGGACGATCTGCTGTTCGAGATCGAGCAAGAGCCGTTTCAGGCGAAACTCGACGCCGCAGAGGCCAGACTGAAACAGACTCAGGCGAGACTGGAATTGGCCCAAAACAAGCTCGATCGTGCCGAGCGGCTGATCAAAGACAACGCCATCAGCAGGGAGGACCTGCAGACCAGAAAGGCCGAGCTTCTTGGAGCTAAAGCCGAACTTCAAGCGGATCAGGCCGTTATCGAGAAGGTGAAAATCGACTTGAGCTACACGCAAATCCGCAGCCCGATTCCCGGTCGGGTCAGCCGAAACCTGGTGGACCGCGGCAATCTGGTCGGCTCCGGCCAGAGCACGCTGCTGGCGACCGTCATGAAGATGGACCCAATGTACGTCTACTTCGACGTCAGCGAACAGGTTGTGCTCCAATGCCTAGCATGGAACCGGGAACACGAACGCACCGGTGAAAGGGTGAAGGTGTACGTCGGGCTTGCCAACGAAGAGGGCTATCCGCACAAAGGTGAGGTGGACTACATGGACAACCAGGTGGACCCGGCGACCGGCACGGCCATGGTTCGCGGCGTGTTACCAAACAAGGACGGGTTCTTGTACCCGGGGCTTTTCGTTCGCGTCCGCGTTTCTTTGGAAACTCAAAAGGATGCGCTGTCGGTGAGCGAACTGGCGCTGGGAACGGACCTGGGCGGCAAGTACCTCTTGATCGTCGGCCCGCAGAACATCGTCGAACAACGCCACGTCGAGTTAGGCCCATTGATCGGCGGGATGCGGGTGATCCGCAAGGGGATTGCTCCCGAGGAGAAATACATCATCAACGGGCTGCAACGGGCCCGGCCGGGGTTGCCGGTGGATCCGCAGATGGCCGAATGAAGTTATCAAGATAGAATCCATCATTATGTTCAGCCGTTTCTTTATCAACCGGCCGATCTTCGCCTGCGTGATCTCGATTGTAATCGTGCTTATCGGAGGGATTACGATCCCCTTTCTCCCGATCGAGCAGACGCCCGACATCACGCCGCCCACGGTGGTCGTCTCGACGACCTATCCCGGCGCCAGCGCCTCGGTGATTGCCGAGACGGTCGCCTTTCCTATCGAGGAGCAGGTCAACGGCGTGGAGGACATGATCTACATGTCGTCGAAAAGCTCGGACGACGGCACGTACGAACTGACCGTGACCTTCGAGGTGGGCACCGACGTTGACATGGCCACCGTGCTCGTGCAGAACCGCGTTGCCATCGCGCAATCGAAGCTGCCCGAGGAAGTCATACGCGAAGGCATAAAGACCGAGAAAAAGTCGACGAACATAGTGCTGATGGTCAACATGATCTCGCCGGACGGCCGATACGACGACATCTACATGAGCAACTACGTGGGCACCCGCATCAAGGACGTGCTCAGCCGCGTTCCCGGCGTCGGCGCAGTCAAAGTGATAGGTGCCAAAGACTACGGCATGAGAATCTGGCTGAACCCGAACAAGCTCAAAGCGCGGAGCCTGACGACCAACGACGTGGTCGATGCGATCCGGGAGCAAAACGTCCAGGTGGCGGCCGGGCAGATCGGCGCCCCGCCGAGTCCGTCCGGCCAGGAGTTCCAGTACACGGTCAACACACTGGGCCGGCTGAGCGACGTTAAGCAGTTCGAAAACATGATTCTTTCGGTCGGCGACGAAGGCCGAGTTCTTCGCGTCGGCGACGTTGCCCGGGTGGAACTCGGGGCCCAGTTGTACAACTCGTCCGTCGAGCTGAACGGTGCTCCGTCGATAGCGATTGCCATCTATCAGTTACCCGGCGCCAACGCCTTGCAGACTGCCAATGGGATTCGCACCGAGATGGAACGGCTCAAACGGGCTTTTCCCGAAGGCCTTGATTACACGATTGTCTACGACACAACCATGTTCGTCACCGCGTCGATCCACGAGGTTGTGGTGACGTTGTTCATCGCCGTCGTTCTGGTGGTGCTGACCGTGTACGTGTTCCTCCAGGATTTCCGCACGACCCTTATCCCGGCGGTGACGATCCCGGTGGCGCTGATCGGCACGTTCGCCGTGATGATGGTGATTGGTCTTTCGATCAACACGTTGACGCTGTTCGGGCTGGTGTTGGCCATCGGCATTGTGGTCGACGACGCCATCGTGGTCGTGGAAAACACGATGCGAATTATCGACAAGGAAAAGCTGCCCGCCAAAGAGGCCGTGGCAAAGGCCATGGCTGAAGTGACCGGACCGGTGATCGCCACCACGCTGGTATTGCTGGCCGTTTTCGTGCCCACTGCCATGATGGGCGGGATCACTGGCCGGCTCTACGCCCAGTTTGCCATGACGATTGCCACGGCGACCGTGTTTTCGTCGATCAACGCCCTGACGCTAAGCCCGGCCTTGTGCGGCATGCTGCTGCGACCGACACCCAAGCAGCGCGGGTGGTTCTTCCGAGGGTTCAACTTCGGCTTCGATCGATCCACAACCGGCTACATGGGGACGGTCAACCTCTTGGTCCGCCGAACGGCACTGGCCATGATCCTGTTCGCCGGGCTGCTTGGATTGACCGCACTTGGATTCCTCAAGATCCCCGGTGGGTTCATCCCCGACGAGGACCAGGGCTACATCATGATCAGCGCGCAGCTTCCCGACGGCGCAACCCTGGAACGCTCTGAGGAAGTTGCCGAGCGAATCAATCAACTGCTCAAGACGACCCCGGGCGTTGCCGACGTGATTACGATCAACGGCTTCTGGATATTGGATGCGTTGTACATGCCAAACGCGGCGGCTTTCTACGTGATTCTGGAGCCCTGGGAAAAACGTTCCGATCCGTCGCTGCACGCGATGGGCATCGTCGACCGGTTGCAGTCGCAGCTTGCCGAGATTCAGGAGGCCATCTGCTTCTCGTTCATTCCACCACCGATCACCGGGCTGGGCAACGCCGGGGGATTTGAATTCCAGTTGCAGGACAGCGGCAACGCCGGTGTTGTCCAGTTGGAGGCCATTGCCGACGACCTGGTCTACGAGGGAAACGCCAGCCTGGTGCTCACTCGAATGAACAGCAATTTACGGGCCAACGTGCCGCAGCTCTACCTCGAAGTCGATCGTACCAAGGTTAAGAAGCTGGGCATCCCACTACAAACTGTCTTCAGCACACTCCAAGCCTATCTTGGCTCGGCGTACGTGAACGACTTCAACAAGTTCGGCCGCGTATTCAAGGTCCAGATTCAGGCGGATCAGCAGTTCCGCAGCCGCATCGACGACATCAACCGGCTCGACGTGCGGAACAACCGGGGCGAAATGGTCCCGTTGAGCACACTGTTGACCGTCCGCGATACGGCCGGACCGAAAACCATCTTCCGCTACAACATGTACGACTCGGCCACGATCACCGGGCAGGCGACCTCCGACTACAGTTCCGGCCAGGCCGTTGTGGAGATGGAAACCCTGGCCGGGCGGACGCTGCCACCGGCGATGGACTACGAGTGGTCGGGCGTTACCTATCAACAGATCAAGGCGGGCTCGCAGACGCCGATCATCTTTACCCTGGCGGTGGTCTTCGTCTACCTGTTTCTAGCCGCCCAGTACGAAAGTTGGTCGATCCCGCTGGCAGTGATCTTCTCCGTGCCGCTGGCCATCTTCGGAGCACTGCTTGGTACGTGGCTGCGAGCATTTGACAACAACGTCTACACGCAAATCGGGCTGGTGCTATTGATTGGACTCTCCAGCAAGAGCGCGATCCTGATCGTCGAGTTCGCCAAGCAGCGGCGCTCCGAGGGCAAGTCGATCATCGAGGCCGCCGTCGAGGCCGCCAGTCTGCGATTCCGCGCCATACTTATGACGGCCTTCTCGTTCATCCTCGGCGTCGTACCGTTGGTGATCGCCACCGGCGCCGGCGCCGCCAGTCGCCGCGCGCTGGGTACCGCCGTGTTTGGCGGCATGATCGCCGCGACCGTCTTCGGCGTGTTCCTGATACCCGTGCTGTACGTCGTGATTCAACGTGCCAGCGAAGTGTCAATACGCTCGAACGCAAACGCGCCGGGCAAGCCCCAATACCGTTGAATTAGTCGCAAGTGGTTCGTATGTAACGAGTTATCGGAAGCAGTATCTGAGAATGAATTGAATATCGAATATCGAACAAGGAATGTCGAAGTGCAGTCTCTGGCCCCAACAACGCACGAGGTTGACTTTCTTAGGCGGTGGTGTAAAATGAATTTCGGAGGTGGCGCAAGCAAAGAACCCCAAAACTGCCTATTTGGACAGATTCATGAATTCATATGTTGAGATCGATCCGCGCGTGTGCAACGGCAAGCCGGTCATTACCGGCACGCGTATTCCTGTCACTGTGATCCTCGATCAGATAGCCGGCGGTTGCAGCCGAGAAGACCTCAAGCGGAAATATCTGGGTATTACCGATGAGCAGATCGTGGGCGTGCTTGAGTATTGTCACTCCGTGATTGAACACACTGAAATTGAATTGCAAGCGCCCACGTCATGAATGTTCTTCGTCTGCTGCTCGATCAGATGATCGACAGCGATATTGCTGTAGGTCTTCGCGCAGCAGGACACGATGTGTGCTGTGTAGCTGAACTCGGCATGGCACGAGCGGACGATGCAGAGATCCTCGAAGTTGCCGCTCACGAGAATCGAATTCTTGTGACGTTGGACGAGGATTTTGGCGACTGGGCGATCCTGCCGTTGGGCTGCCATCCGGGCGTCATTCGTATCAAAGCCCATCCGACAACTACCGAAATGATACGGTTTGTCCTGTTTCCCTTTCTTCGTGCGCACAGGAATGCCGAGTTCTCCGGTCGTCTAGTGATTGTGCGCCCGGGGGATGTTCGGTGGATTCGGACCACGGGTGAGGGCCCGGGGAGTTAGCACGCTTGGCACGGCGGATAATCAATGATGTCCCCTTTTCCTCTCCCGGCTATTGCAACTGTAAGAATCACTGTCTAATTTCTGATTCGGTGTCGTCCTCCACCGCGGGCAGCCGGCTGGGTGCGAACTGTGTTGCCCAGCCGCCGCCAAGCGCCTTGTACACTGCCACCAGGTTGATCGCGACGTTACCGCGGCTCTCTGCCAGGTTGTCTTGGTCTTTCACGAGAACGCGCTGCGTGTCGATAACCCGTTGGAAATCCGTGAGGCCTTCGCGGTACTGGAGGTCTGCCAACTTGGCCGAGCGGGTTGCGCTATTGACCGTTTCGGTAAGAACCTTCACGCGTTGTTTCTCACGGAGGAAAGAGCTAACGGCGTCTTCCACCTCTCTGTTGGCTTCCAGCACGGTGTTCTGGTAGTCGATGACCAACTGATAGAACCTGGCCTCCTTGGCGCGAACGTTGTTCAGGATCCGCCCGTAGTTGAGGATGTTCCATTGGAAGCCCGGCCCGATACTTCCCGTCCAGGATCTATGGTCAAAGAGCTTCAAGAAGTCCTCCGATTCCAGCCCGATGAACCCGCTGATTGCGATTCTCGGATAGAAGTCCGATTGCGCAATGCCGATCCGTGCGCTCTGTGCGGCCGCCCGGCGCTCCGCGCGTCGAACGTCGGGGCGTCGCCTCAAAAGGTCGGCGGGAATCCCCACGATTACTTCCGCCGGCGGCTGAGGAATTCCGGCCTGCCCGAGTTCCTCCTCGAGATCCCGGGGTGGAACCCCCAGCAGAACACACAGCGCGTTCTGGGTCTGACGAATCGCGTTTTCAAGCTGCGGGATGAGCGACTCGGTATTTCCCAGGTTCTCCTTGGCTTGCGTCACGTCGAGTTCGGTAACGAAACCATTTATGAAGCGGGTCTCAGCCAGCTTGAGGGTCCCTTGCTGAAGCTCAACATTTTTTCTTGTCAGTTGGAGCCTTTCCTGCAATGAACGCAATTGGATATAGGCTGCGGCCACTTCGCCCTGCATGATTACCAGCACGTCGTCGTAATTCTCGATCTGGGCGTCCAGATTCGATTCGGCTGACTCAATTGCTCGCCGGAAGCGACCCCAAATATCGAGTTCCCAGGACGCGTTGAATCCGGCGTCCCAGTCGTCGAAGAACCGGACAAGAGATGGGTTTGCAATGGTTCTGCTCGCCTCGTTCCGTGAAAAGTCGCCATACGCCTGCTGCTGTTGCGGCCACAGGTTTCCTCGTGCGATTGCCAGGCGCGCCCTGGCCTCGAGAATCCGCATTCCCGCGGACCTCAGCGGCAGATTCTGCCGCCCGGCCGTTTCTTCCAGCTCGTTGAGCACCGGATCGTCAAAGACTGCCCACCAGTAGCTGTAGTCGGCGGCTTCGCTCTCCAGCAGCGGGTTGCCGGCATCGATCCACTCGTCCGCCACGGGCGCCGGTGGCCGGCGGTAGTCCGGGCCCACTTTGAACCCGTTCTGCCACCACTGCCGCGTGCTGGTGCATCCGGTCGCAAGCAATGTCAGGACGGCCAGTCCTGCCAGGAATCGATGCATGGGAACGCTCCGTGTTGCCCAGATAACTGTTTCGACAGTCACACAGCGAAATTTCATCATGTCCGTGCAGACCGTTGCTACCCAAAATGCCGACAGAACCGCTACAACCGGTAAACTCCCGGTCGAGTGCCTCCCCTCTTGCGGGCATGGGCAATGAGGGATATCTTGAATAGCCGGGGGACAACGTCCCGCGGGCACGTTGCCGCGACGCGTTGCGCGAACGGCTATTACGAAAACTCAGTAGTTCCAAATTTGTTGGTTAGAACTCAAACTGCAGGTGCCACCACGGGGCTTGTCCCCGTGGAGCCATGATTGACCACTAAAATGCGGGCGTGCACCCCCCCGCAGGAGGTTTTTCTTTCGCACTTGCTGTAGTTGCCAATCATGGCTCCACCGGGGCAAGCCCGGTGGTGGCCACTCGGAC
>JAUWHT010000209.1 GCA_030605745.1 Pirellulales bacterium
TGTAGTAAGCTGCATGGGTCGGCCTCCTTGCCTGCGGGAATGTTTTGTGACGGTTGAATCACATGCTATCCCAAATTGGCCTGGAGGCCGATACCATTTCAGCTACATTTCGAGCCCGAAAATGTGCAAAACTTGAACTAAACGGCATCTTCTAATTCGATGCTTTGCAGCAGCAGGTCGCGGCCGCCTTCGATGGATATTTGGCGGCTTTCGCACTCGGGACATTGGACCACAAGCTGGTCGATTTCCACCTGGGCGTGGCAAGCGTGGCAGCGGCAGGTGGCTTTGGGTTCGGTGATGTGGACCTGGGCCCCTTCCAACGATGTGCCGCGAGAAAGCAACTCGAAGGCAAAGCGGATCGAATCGCAGCTTACACCTGAGAGCTGTCCGATGACTAGCTCCAAAGTAACCACGCGTCCGGTCTGCCCGGATTGTTCCACCTGCTGGTCGACCTGTTCGATCAGTGCCTCGACGATGGACAGTTCGTGCATTTTGGTGGCGAATGGCCGCCGTGCCGGCGGCCGCTAAACGAGTCGATCGCTTGGAGCACGTCTTGGACGGCGCGTGGTACGGCGGCCTGTACGGCGGGTGTGCATTGCTCGGAGAAGTTCAGTATATCCTCCGCTTCGACGGCCACAAGCTGGATGTGCTCGTTTGCCGGCAGGTGCACTCCGGCCCGGCGGCCGAATTCCAGCGCCGTGGGCAGGTTGGCGTCATGGGCCGAGGCGCTTCGCTGGGTGGGCACGGCGTCGGGCGTGAGGTGGTGGATGGTGCCCGGCTCGGCGCCGGTGCAGATGGCGTCGATGATGACCGCCCGATCGTAGCCGACCAGGCGTTCCATCAGCCTTAAGCCGCCCCAGTAGTCCTCGGAGACTTCCACGTCGGGCCGGTCGGCCAGCAGTGGCTTCAACTCGGCCGCCACGCGCAGGCCTACGCTATCGTCGGAAACCAGCGGATTACCGAGTCCGAGAATTAGGGTTTTCATGGGGATGCTACTACTACAATGCTAACCCGACCTCAACGAGCACACCACGGAGTCACGGAGGACACGGAGAAGTACAAGAAAGATAGCTCCGTGTTCTCCGTGCCTCCGTGGTGAACATAGCGTTGTAGTACTACGCGACGTATTGCGAGAGCCGCTGAAGGACTTCACCTTGTTTGTTGCGGATACGCACTTCCAGGGGCATCTGGCCGACCAGGCTGTGCGTGGCGCAGCCGAAGCAGGGGTCGTACGCTCGGAATGCCATCTCGACCATGTTTAGCAGGCCCTCGGTGACCTTGCCGTTCTTGATGAGCCCTTGGGCGGCTTTCTTAACCGACATGCAGATCGGCGCGTTGTTGTTTGTGGTGCCCACGATCAGGTTGACCTTGGTGAGGATGCCCCGCTCGTCGGTCGCATAGTGGTGCGTGAGCGTGCCGCGTGGGGCCTCGACGCATCCGATTCCCTCGGTCGGAGTTTCAGTTGGCAGTGCCCGGTACTCGTCGCTGGTGATCTCCGGATCGGTGGCCAGCTCGACCCAGCGCTCGGCGGAGTAGAGCAACTCGACGAGCCGTGCCCAGTTGGTGGCCAACGTGTGATCGACCGGCTTTCCGCCCAGGGTTTCGTAGAACTTTTCATATTCGGCCTGTGCCAGCGGTGTGGCCATGCCGTCGGCTGCGTTTAAGCGCGAGAGCGGCGTGCACTTGTACACGCCCGACTCCTCGCCGTCGACAAAACCCTTCCAGCCGATCTTCTTCAGGTACGGAAACTTCAGGTACGACCACGGCTCGACCCGTTCGGCGATGTACTCGCGGTAATCAGTGCAGTCGTACTTGGCATGTTCTTTTCCGTCGGGTCCGGTCACGCGGACCTTGCCTTCGTAGAAGTTCACCAGGTTGTTTTCATCGACCAGGCCCATGTTGTAGGTCCGATGGGTGTACACACCGCCGGTAATCAGGTCGACAAAGGCGCTGTTCTTCAGCACGATGTCATTGAACAGTTGCAGCGAGAACTTTGCGAACTCGATAGCGTCGCGGCCGAGTTGTTCGATTTCCTGGCGTTGTTCTTCGTTGATCCCTCGGCTGACCCCGCCGGGCAGGCCCCAGTTGGGATGCACCGCTCGGCCGCCGATCAGCTTGATCATGGCGTGCCCGTCGCGACGCATCTTCAGCACCTTCCCGCCGATCTCCATGCCCACCTTGGCAATGATGCCCAGGATGTTCCGCTCGGCGGGCGGGGCGTCGGGGCCGACCACGAAGTCGGGCCCGGCCAGGGCGTAAAAGTGTGTGGTGTGATCGGTGACAAAAAAGATGTTGTAGAACATCTCGCGGAGCTTCTTGCCTGCCGGCGGCGTGTCCACGTGGAACAGGGCGTCCAGGGCCTTGGCGGAACAGATGTGGTGTGCCTCCGGGCAGACGCCGCAGATGCGGCTGGTCAGGTTGGGCATGTCCTCGGCCGGCCGGCCTACGCAAAACTTCTCGAAGCCGCGAAGCTCAGGAATCTGCAAGTAGGCATTGGCCACGTTACCATCCTCGTCGAGGAAGATGTCGATCTTGCCGTGGCCTTCCAGTCGGGTGATAGGGTCTATGGAGATGCGTTTCATGGTTTGATTCTCCGCGCCGCGTAGACGCGGCGGTTAAACTTGCTTAGTAACCGTTCACGGGGCTAGGGATTTAGGCTATTAGGGGTTTAGGCTGTTAGGCTGTTAGGGGCGTGAACTCGACATCCCTAACAGCCTAATCCCCTAATAGCCTAATAGCCTAACCTCCTAAACGGTTTGTTTTTTGCGGCGCAATAGGCTCTTGGCCAGGCTGAAGCGGTAGAAGGTGCCGATCGGGTCGGGGATGCCGTCCTTGATAATTTGGTCGATTTCCTCGGGGTCTTCCGAATCAATTACCGAGGCCAGCGCGCTTATGAGCCGGGCGCCGAAGTCCTGCACGCCTTCGTTGGCTCCTTGGCAGCCGATACAAGGCGAGTTGACCTCTGGGCAAAGCGCCCCACAGCCGGCTCGGGTGGCGATGCCGCAGCAGAGCAGCCCTTGCTCCAGCAGGCAGGTATCCGGGTCTGGCTTAATCTCCCAAGTTCGGTAAAATTTTTTGATTTTCTTTTCGGTCCGTATTCGCTTACACTCGTCGCATACGGTGCTGTGCGCCCCGATCACCGAGCCGGGGTCCGGCAACTTGCCTTCCAGGATCGCGGTCACCGCGGCCCAAATATTATCGCCCTCGGGCGGACAGCCGGGCAGGTAGTAATCCACCTCGACCGTCTGGTCCAGGGTTTTTACGGTGTCGTAGAAGACCGGCAGGTAGAGCGTACCCTCGGGCATTTCGGTTTCGTGTTGGGGTCGCAGATCGTCGGGGTTTTCCGGGAAGGTTGCCGAATTCTCCTTGTACACCGTGTCGAATATCTCCTTTCGGTTGCTCAAGTTGGCCAGGCCCGGGATGCCGCCCTCCTGCGAGCACGAGCCGAAGGCGATCAGCACTTTCGATTTCTTGCGTAGCAGGCGTGCCATGTATTCCTGTTCGCTGGTGCGGATGGCCCCGTTGAACAGGCAGACGTCTATCTCGCCGTCGGCCAGTTTTTCCACGTCACGGGTCTTGCCGTCGGTGGCACAGGGCCAGAAGACGATATCGAAGGCGGCGGCGATGTCGAGAATCTTGGCATCGACTTGCAGCACGGCAATTTCGCATCCGCCACACGAGGCGGCCCAGTAGAACGCCATCTTACCCTTGGGTTTTTCGCTCATGGTTGGACCTCCATTGCCTCTTCGTGTTCCTTGACGATGCTTTCGAGTGCTTCGAGCCGCTCGCCGTTCTCTTCCCAGTTATCGGCCCAGCGGAGCGGGCCTAGCTTGCGGACGTCTTCGGACAGCTTGTCAATGGCGTCGGCCAGTATCTGTCCTTCGGCGGCCGAGGCCCAGACCAGCCGGATCCGCTCGGGCTCGATGCCCATTTGCGGCAGTATGTACTTGAGCATCGCGTGGCGCCGTATGGTCTTGTAGTTCTGGTTCTGGTAGTGGCAGTCGCCCGGATGACACCCGGCAATCAGCACCGCGTCGGCCCCCAGCGAAAAGGCCTTCAGCACGAAGGTGGGATCGACCCGCCCGCTGCACATCACGCGGATGATTCGCACGTTCGGCGCATGTTTCATCCGGGCCGTACCGGCCAGGTCGGACGCCGTGTAACTGCACCAGTTACACATAAACCCGACGATTTTCGGTTCGAAGGTTTCGTCGCTCATGGTTTCTCCGATTGGTTTGGACCCGCGCAGAAACAAACTATACAAATTGGTGGCACGCCCTGAGGGACGAAGGGCGTGGCAAGGCACCCCAAACACGCCCTTCGCTGCGCTCAGGGACGTGCCACTCTAAACGGCCAGCAAATCCGGCATCGCGTCGAACAACATGCCCTCGATCTCGGCGAATATCTGGTCGTTGGTGAAGTGTACTCCGGTGATCACGCCGGCCGGACAGGCGGCCACGCAGGTGCCGCAGCCCTTGCACAACTCGGGAATCACCCGGCTGACTTCCTTCTCTTCGTCATATTCGATCGCATCATACGGACAGAGATTATTGCAGATTCGGCAGCCCGAGCAGTTGTCCTCGTCGATCACCGCGGTGTTGGGCTCCAGCTCGAAGGTTCCGCGATCGATCAGGGCCAGTGCCTTGGCCGCTGCGGCGTCGGCCTGGGCCACGGTGTCGGGGATGTCCTTGACCCCCTGGCAGACCCCGGCCAGGAACACACCGTCGTTGGCCGTGTTGACCGGCGCCAGCTTGGGGTGCTTCTCCAAGAAGAATCCCTCGGTCGAGCAGGACATGCCGAACATCCGCCGCACATCGTCGGTGTCCGGCTGCGGCTCCAGCCCCACGGCCAGGATCACCATGTCTACGTCGAAGTTGCGCACCTTGCCCAGCAGTGTATCGTCGACTTGGATCGTCATTCTATTGGACTGTTCGCCGTTTTCCGGCGGCACCAAGCTAATGTCGCCCACTTTGCCGCGTATGAAGTGTACGCCCTCGTCCTGCACGCGGTTGTAGAACTCCTCAAAACCCTTGCCGGACGTGCGCATGTCGATATAGCAGTTGTATATTTCCGCGTCGGTCTTCTCCTTGACCAGGTGCGCCAGCTTCAGCGAGTACATGCAGCAGACCCGCGAGCAGTACGTATGGTAGTTCTTGTCGCGGCTGCCCACGCAATGGACGATGACCACCCTCTTGGGCACCGAACCGTCTCGGAGCACCAGTTTCCCGCCGGTGGGCCCGGCCGCGTTGACCAGTCGCTCGACCTCAAGGCTGGTATAGACGTTCGGCAGCCGGCCGTATCCGTAGTAGGGCATCACCGAGGGATCGAACGCCTTAAAGCCGGTGGCCACGATGATGGCTCCCACCTCGAACTCCTCGATCGTGTCTTCCTGGTCTAACAGCACGGCCCCGCGCTCGCCGCAGGCCTCCACGCAGTTCTGCTTGCACTTGCCCTTGGAAAGTTGCAGACAAGTTTCCGGGTCGATGATCGGCACGGGCGGCACGGCCTGGGGGAACGGCATGTAGACCGGCTTTCGCAGGCCCAGGCCCTGGTCATACTCGTTGGGGAACTTGGGTTTGGTGAACACGCACTGGTCAATGCATGCCATGCAGCCGACGCATTTCTCCTCGCTAATATAACGTGCCTTGCGGCGGACCTTCACCTTGTAATTGCCCACCGCCCCCTCGACCGACTCGATCTCGGAGTAAGTCAGCAGCCGGATGTTCCGCTCGTCTTTCACCGCGGTCATCTTGGGCGTGAGGATACAGGCGGCGCAGTCGAGGGTAGGAAAAGTTTTGTCGAACATCGACATGTGTCCACCGATGCTCGGCTCACGCTCGACCAGGATCACCTCCTTACCGGCCTCGGCCAAGGTGAGCGACGCCTGGATGCCGGCGATCCCTCCGCCGACGACCAGCACTCGCGGAGTGACGTCAACCGACCTTCGTTCGAGCGGTTCGTGTTTACTCACACGGCGGACCGCGGCCGCCACGTGCGCCTTGGCCTTCGCCAGGGCATCAACCGGGTCGTCGGTGACCCATGCCACCTGCTCGCGGATATTGGCCATTTGCACCAGGAACGGGTTCAGCCCGGCGTCCTCGGCCACCCGGCGGAAGGTGGCCTCGTGCAACAGCGGCGAACAGGCGGCCACCACGATCCGGTTGAGCTTCTTATCGACGATGTCCTGCTTGATCAGTTCCTGGCCCGGGTCGGAGCACATGTACTTGTAGTCCCGGGCAAGCGCGACCTGCGGCAGTCCCCTGGCGAACTCCGCCAGTGCCTCAACGTCGATCACCGCGGAGATATTCGTGCCGCAATGGCAGACATACACGCCGATCCGGGTTTCATCTTTCGGTGCGATCATGGTTTTACTCCCAAACCTCGTCCATAAAGCCGCGACCGGTGGTCGCGCCACCATAAAGCCGCGACCGGCGGTCACGGTTATTCGAGTTGTTGATTCGCCGCTACGTAATCCGCGACCACCGGTCGCGGCTTTATAACTGTGGGCGCGACCACCGGTCGCGGCTTTGTGACTATAACCGCGACCACCGGTCGCGGCTTTATGATTCACTTATCGCTTCGTAAACCAATTCTCCCAGATCAATCACCCGCAGGCGGTCTTCGGCGCCGACCGTTTTGACTGCGTCCTGGAACATGGCCAGGTCCTTCGGACAGGCGACGACAAACGACTCGACTTCCGGCAGTGCCAATGCCTCGCGGATACGGACCTCCGCCGGTCGCTCTTCGATACCGGGTACGTCTTTCATCCAGATTCGCCCCCCGCCGGCGCCGCAGCAGAAACTGTTCTCGCGGTTGCGCGGCATCTCGACCAGCGTCACCCCCAAGGCCGCCAATACCCTGCGTGGGGCTTCGTACACTCCGTTGTACCTGCCCAGGTAGCAGGGGTCGTGATAGGTCACCATATGGTCGAGTTTCTTCTCGAACCGGAGCTTTCCTTCACGGATCAACCGGTCGAACAGTTCCGTGTAATGGATCACCTCTCGCCCGGCCAGAGGCGAATCCGCCCCGTCGGCGGCGTATTCATTTTTGAGCGTGTTATACGTATGCGGGTCGGTGGTAAGCAGTTGCTGGAAGCCGGCTTTTTCCAGCACCTTGCAATTCTTCTCCTGTAGCAACTCGAAGAGTCCCTCTTCGCCGACCCGCCGGACGTCGTTGCCGGCGTTCTGCTCCTTCTCGTAGAGGATTCCCACGTCCAGGTCGAGGTGCTGCAATATCTTGGCGACTGCCCGGGTCGGTTCCTGGGCCCGCTGGTCGTATGAGGCGTAGTCGCCGACGAACCAGAGGTACTGCACTTGCTCCTTGTTGGCATTTTTGACGGCCGGTTCGAGGGTCTTTGCCCACTGTGCCCGCTTTCGGGCAGACTGCCCGAACGAGTTGCCGTACCGCTGGAGGTTCATCAGGGCGTCCTGAAGCCCCTCGTCCACTTGACCCTGGTCGACCAGGTGCCTTCGCATGTCGATGAGCAACCTGGGATGCTCGATGAACACTGGGCAGATATCCTCGCAGGCCCGACAGGTGCAGCAGGCCCAAAGCGCGTCCGCCGCGATCACCTGGCCGTGGACGTTCTGCGCTCCGGCCGCGGTGCGGATCAGCAAGCCGTCCAACCGCTGGACGACGTCTCTGGGCGAAAGCGTGAACCCGGTGGCGTGGGCGGGACAAACCTCCTGGCACTTCCCGCACCAGGTGCAAGAGTCCACCTGCAGAAGTTGCCGCCAGGTGAAGTCGCTGATCTTGGCCACACCCGATTCGGCCGTCACGATCAACCTGCCTGCCGGGACAGGCTCGCGGAAAAACATGTTAAGCGGCGACGAAATCAGGTGAAACGCCTTGGTAAACGGGATGCAAATAATGAACCCAAAGGCCAACAGGGCGTGAACCCACCAATTGACCTGATGAAGCGACTGGACTGTTTCCAGCGAAAGCGGGGCAAACAGCTTGGCCAGGCCGTAACCCACCGGCGCCCAGGCAGCGGCAGGAAAGACCTGTGCTTCTTCCGCAATGCGGCTCATCTCCGCAGCGCGGCGCTTATCACCCAGCAGGTGGAACCGCTGCTCCACGTCCAACTCTTCCATGACGCGGAGCTTCTGCCGCTCGCCCAGTTTTCCCGCCACGGCCAGCTTCTGCTCGATCTGGAACCCCTCGGCAATCCGCAGCCCCTCGGCAACAAACCCGGTTACCGCAATCAAAAAAAGGACCAGCAGGAACGGGAACCCGTCCCACTTGCTGATGCGGGCTACAGAGGCCGTCAGCCGCTCGGGTCGGACCAGGTATCGTCGATAGGCCGCCATGGCCAGTCCCACAATCAGCACCACGCCGAAAATATCGAGCCCCAGTTCAAACAGACGATAAACGTTGCCCTGCAAGATCTGAAAGTCGAACGGCAGATTGGTGAAGTCCTGATCGACGGTAGCCAGGGCTGTGCCGATAAACAGCACCACCATTCCCCAGAAGATCGCCAGATGCATCACGACGGCGAACGGGTCGGAGGAGAGCCGCCACTGAAACAGGGCGTTTTTCACCAGGTCCTTCAACCGCCCGAAGCCCAGCAGGTCCTTAAGCCGCTTGACCGTCGAGCCGAGTATGGAACCCGATCCGGCTTCCGGTTGTCCTACGCGCCACTTTCGCACTCGCCAATACAGCCCGCCCAGAAACGCGATCACCGTCAGCGCACTAAGCACGTACAGGGCAAGCTCCGCCCAGTGCGGGACGTTCCAGAACAGCGGGCGGGCGAACTCCACTAGGCTTCCCCCTTCCTGGCATTGATCGCCTCGGTAAGCGGCTCAACCAGGTCCATCAGGTCCATCTCGACTCCGTAGTGGGCCACCTCGAAGATGGGCGCCGCCGGGTCGGTGTTCACTGCGATGATCAAGTCGGAACTGCTCATGCCCTCCTGATGTTCCGGGGCACCGCTGACGCCCAGGGCCAGGTAGAACTTCGGCTTGACGATCATGCCCGACTTGCCCACCTGGCGAGTAGTGGGCAGCCAGTCCTGGTCGACGATCGGCCGTGAGGCGGCCAGTTCGCCGCCCAGCGCGTGGGCTAACTCCTCGGCCGCTTCCATGTTGCCTTCCTGCTGGATGCCGCGACCGACGGCCACCAGCACGTCCTGCTGGGTGATGTCCACGTCGCCCGCCTCCGGCAAGATCAGTTCCTCGAATGTGACCGCGCCGGGCTTTAGCGCGACGGGACTGGGCAGCGTCTCCACTTGGGCCGCGCCGGTTTCTTCGGTCGGGCGGAAACTGCCCGGCAAGACTAGCAAGATCGCCGGGCTGCCCTTTACCTCAACATCGGCCAGAATCTTCCCACCGCAGATGGCCGAAGTCACCTTCAAGGTGTCGCCTTCGACCACAATCTGCTGGCAGCCGCTGAGCACAGGTGCGTCCAGCCGGGCACCCAGTGCAGGAGCCACGTCCAGACCGATCGTTGTGCTGCCAATAAGCACCGCCCGCGGACCCTCCGAGGAAACCACGCTCTCCAGCACTGCCAGATACGGCTCGGGCGAGAAGGCGGCAAGCTGCAGGTCGTCGATGACCAGGATGCGATCGGCCGCGGATAGCGCATCGGCATGTTTCGCCCCGTCGGGGCCCAGCAGCACGGCCACCACTTGGCCGCCGGTTCCGCCGGCAAGTTGCCGCGCGCCGGCCAGCAGTTCCAGCGAAATGTCGGCCAGGGCCTCTTGATTGGTTTCGGCCAGTACGAGGATGTCTTGAGCGCTCATTTGACCACCCCTTTCTCTGCAAGGATTTCGACAATTCGCTGGGCCACTTCCTGCTCGGACCCTTCGAGCATTTCGGCACGCTCGCCCACCTCCGGGTGATACATCCGCTGGACCGTGGCGACCGGTTCTGCGGCCGCGGTGGCTACCTCTTGCTCCTGGAACTCGGTCGACTTCATGGCCGCACGGATGCGGCTGACCGGGACGTATCGCGGCGGTTGGTCAGCGCCCAGAATCCCCAACACGGCAGGCAGCTTGACGTTCATCCGGGCCATCACCGCCCCAGGGAATTCTTTGAACGCCTGCAGGGTCGCCGCACCGTCGCCAGACTTCACACCCCGGATCACGCCCACATAGGGTAGCTCCAGGTTCAAGGCCAGCAGCGGTGCAAGCACTCCTTCCAACTCGTCGTGGGCGTTGACACCGATCAGCACCAGGTCCGCCTGGAGCTCCTTGATAGCCTGGGCGTACATAGCGGCCGCTTGCCGCAGCGGAGGCGGCACGTCTTCGTCGTAAGGGATTTTGACGATCTGGTCGGCCCCCTTGGCGGCGGCCGTAAACAGCGTGTCGTCCACCTCGCCGAAATCCAGCGCCACCACAGTGACGGTATCTCCGCCGGCCTCTTTCAGCAGCAGCGCCTGCTACAAGGCGTGATCGTCGGTCTCGTTGACCAGGAAACTTACCTCGTCCATGTCCAACGCGGTGCCCGATTCGGCGATCTCCAAAGGTTCGATCAGGTCGGGCACCTGCCGAACTACCACAGCAATGTTCATGATGTCTCCTTATTCATAAAGCCGCGACCGCCGGTCGCGCCCACAAAGCCGCGACCGGTGGTCGCGCTAAAGCAACTCGTAAGAATTAGCATCCCAACGATTTACTCTTGACAATGAATATCGAATATCGAACAAGGAATGTCGAAGTACGAAGTGCCGTCGCAGTTTCACCTTCTGCTTGATTTCATCCTTCGACATTCCTTGTTCGATATTCGATATTCGCGTTGACCCAGTATATTGTTTTCTGCGAGTTGCCTAATGTCGCTGGTAGTATAGCAGGTGTATGGCGCGACCACCGGTCGCGGCTTTATGGTTCATTTAACCCCATTGATTCGGCCAACAGTTCGATAATGTCGCGGACTTTAAGCGTGCCTTCCACGCCGACGACCTTGGCGGAATCCTCGAAGCGGGATAGCTCAAAGGGGCAAGAGACGGCCAGGACCTCGGCGCCGGTCGCGGCGGCCTGGCGAACCCGGTCGTCGGAGAGCCGCTGGCCGCCGTGCTCGGTGATGTGGCCGTCCAGCCACATTCCGCCGCCACCGCCGCCGCAACAGAGCGAATTCTCCCGGTTGCGGACCATCTCCACCAGCTTCACGCCCGGGATCGCCTCCAACAGCGTCCGGGGCGGCTCGAAACTGTCGCACCGCCGGCCCACACAGCAGTTGTCGTGGTAGGTGACCGTGGCCTCGACCTGCTTGGTCAATAGCGGTTTAAGCTGCTCGATCCGGTCGGCCAAAAAGGTCGTGTAATGTTCCACCGGGTATTCGGCCCCGTAGCGCGGATAAAAGTGCTCCAACGCCCGGAAGGCATGTGGGTCGAGCAGAACCATCTTCTCGAACTGCTGCTGATCGAAGAGTTTCTTGTTGTTTTCCACCAGCGTCTCGAACAGCCCTTCCTCGCCGAACAGCCGATCACAGTCGCCGGCGGCCCGCTCCTTATTGCCCAAAACCCCCCAGGAAACCCCCAACGCAGTCAGAATCCGTGCAAAATGGCGGGCAACCACCTGGTTCCGCGGGTAATAGGACGGATAATCGCCGACCAGCCACAGCACCTCGACCGGCGTGGGCTCCTTCGAAAGGTCCCGCAGCGGGACGTCCAGGTCCTTGGCCCAACCCAGTCGCTTCCGCGGCGACTCACCCAGCGAGTTACCGTACTTAAAGATGTTCTGGAAGGCGTCCTGGAGTTCCGTGGGGGGCTGGATACCCTCCAGCATGGCCTTCTCGCGCAGCGCAGGCCACAGGCCGTCGGTCAGCTCGATCCCCCGGGGACAGCGGGCCGAACACGTGTAGCAGCCTACACACATCCACAGCGAGGGGCTGGACATGACCGCATCGAGGTTCCCCGACCGTGCCTGGAGAATAAGCTGCCGCGGGGAAAACTCCATCGCGGTCCCCAGCGGGCAACTCGCGGTACACATCCCGCACTGCATACAGCCCAAGGCCGGGTCGCCATCGACCACCTGCCTGAGCAACTCCATGCCCTGGTCCGTCTTATCGGTTGCCGTTGCCATCGGTTTCCTCCAGCGCTGTTACCATCGAAAGGTAGCATGATGATACGTGGATCACGCAATCTACCCGCCCCGGTAGCGGTCTGTCAATGGGGGGCCAACGCCAATTTGCAATTTGCAATTGACAATTCTCAATTTGCAATCTTCCTCCCCGCCGGGAATCGCTCCTTGACCATCCGACGAACCTCGGCCAGCCACTGCTTCCGTTGCTCGGGCGTGCTGAGGATCACCGACTCGAAGTTCCGCCGATGGAAGTCCTCCACGCCGCAAAAGTTGAAAATGCAGGCATTCCACAGGTTCTCCAGCGGATCGCCGAACAACCTCAGCTCATCTTCCCGCAGCGTGTTTGAGGTAGTAATCACCAGGGCCGTCTTGCCCCCCAGAAACCCGTTTACGCCCTCCGGGGTGAACTCGTAGACGTAACCCTGCCGCAGCACGCGGTCCTGCCATCCGCGGAGCATCGCCGGCGGCTGGCCCCACCAGTTCGGATGCACCACCACGTACCCGTCCGCGGCAAGCACCTCGTCGATGTGCCGCTTGACGACCGGATCAAGTTCAGCCCCGCCGGTGATCTCCTCGTGCCGGAGAATCGGATCGAAGTTCTCTTCGTACAGGTCGTGATAAACGACCTCATGCCCCGCAGACTGCAATTCCTCGATCACCGCCTGCACAATCGCATGACAAAAACTCCCCTTCCTCTGATGGCCGATCAGTACGTAGACGTTCATCGATATCTCCCCGGGGGCAATGCTGATAGCTGATAGCTGATAGCTGAATTACTTGGCCGGCTTGACGTGGAACCCGATCCGGCGCCGCTTTTTCGATTCGGTCGGCTGCATCAACCGGCGGATGGCGTCGAAAACTACCTTGAACCGGGCGTCGTACTTTCGTTCGAGGGCCTCGAATTTGCTGGCCAAGTCGGCATTTGAGGCGATCATCTGCCGCAATCGCACGAACGCCCGCACGATCTCGATATTAACATCAATCGCCCTGGGACTGCGAAGCACGCTGGAGAGCATGGCCACCCCCTGCTCGGTGAAGGCGTAAGGGGCAGCTCGGCGTGTGCCACCCCAACCGCGGGAACTTGAAATCACAGTTTGTGATTTCAAGTTTGAGGTCGCAATTTGCGACCTCAAGTCGTCAGACTCCTTCTTGGTCAGTTGAAACATGAAATCAGGCGGGAAACGGTCGATGTTGCGTTTTACGGCCTGGACCAGCGCACGAGGTTCAACATCATACAATATGGCAAGGTCTGGACTGAGCATCACTTTTTCGCCGCGGATCAGCAGGATCGACCGTTCGATCCGCTCGACGGGAATCAGGGCGGTTTTTTTCTTGGGCATATCCGGAGATCAATTCCATAAGGGCGTTCAGTTCAACTTGAAGTCACAAATTGTGACCTCAAAACCATCGGCCCCAGTGTACAGATCGTTTAGCCGCCGGGTTTGCCCGGCGCGTTGGCTTCGTACTTCGACATTCCTTGTTCGATATTCGATATTCATTGTCACGAGTAAATCGTAATTCTTGCGAGTTGCCCAAGATGGTGATTGACAAGACTGCATGGACAAGTATAATCAGTAGTTGTGCTGGCATCCAGGTCCTTGACGGCAAAAGCACGATCTGGTAAGATAATGGCATGATCAGAGTTCCCACCACTCACTGCCGCCCCCGGCATCTTGGTGCGCTGCCGGATGATGATGCCCGTTGCAATGGGACATCGCTGCACGAGGCGTACCCGACAACCCACCTGATTGGGGGGGGTAGCTCTTAGTATGACAGCGCCACATTAGCTCAAGACCTCCACAGGCGAACGCCGATAACGGTGTACAACACATGGAGGTGAAAGATGACGACGGACGAAATCCGGGCGTTGGAGCCCAATGTACGAAGGAAATTGAAACACTTTG
>JAUWHT010000187.1 GCA_030605745.1 Pirellulales bacterium
ACGTGCGCGATGTACTATGCACACAGGACGGCGAAAAAAAGGTGCGCGATGCAATCCGAAACGCGAGGGAGTGGGAGCCGACGGCGGAATCACAGCAGACAACCAGCGGCGCCCGCCCTCTAATCGAAATCGGGCTGGTCAAGCGCCTCGCCGATGCAATCTTGGCCGATAACCACTTCGCCCAGGATGCCGGCGGCAGACTATACCACTACTCGGCCGGCGTCTATCGGTCAAAAGCCGAGCAATTTGTCAAGGGACAGGTCAAGACGCTGTGCGAAAAATGGGAATTGACGAAGAGGTGGAGCAGTCGGCTTGCGACCGAAACATCAGAGTACATCCGGCTGGGCTTGCCGGAGTTGTGGGAGCGACCCCCGGCCGACGTGTTGAACGTCCGCAACGGGCTCTTGCAGGTGAAGGCACGGAAGCTGTTGCCCCACTCGCCGAAGCACCTTTCAGCGGTCCAGGTTCCGGTGGAGTATGACGCGGCCGCAACCTGCCCAAACACCGAAGCCTTCGTCAAGCAAGTTTTCCCGGCCGATGCTCACGATCTTGCGTGGCAGGTGCCGGCCTGGTTGATGCTGCCGAATACGTCGATCCAAAAGGCGATACTCTTGACCGGGGAAGGAAGTAACGGCAAGAGCACCTGGCTGAATCTGGTGGTGAGCTTTCTCGGCAAACCGAGCACGGCGGCGGTTTCGTTGCATAAGTTGGAATCCGATCAATTCGCGGTGGCCCGGTTGATCGGCAAGCTGGCCAATATCTGCCCGGACTTGCCGAGCGAACATCTTGCCGGAACTAGCACATTCAAGGCTATCACGGGCGGCGACGTGCTGACTGCCGAGTACAAGTTTAAGGATAGCTTCGACTTTACCCCATACTGCCGGCTGGTATTTTCCGCAAACCACCCACCCCGATCCGGCGATAGTTCCCATGCTTTCTTCCGGCGGTGGTTGGTTATCCCCTTCGACCGGACCTTCGAGCCGCATGAACAGATACCACGCGACCGGCTTGACGCCATGCTCACAACGCTCGGCGAGTTGTCCGGCTTACTGAACAAAGCCCTTGACGCCCTCCAACACCTCGACACCCACGGCGACTTCTCACAGCCCGAATCGGTCAAGGCCGCCTGGCAGGACTTCCACGCCACGACCGACCCGCTGGCCGTGTGGCTGGACAAGTTTACCCTCGATGACCCCGATATCTTTGTCCCCGCCACCGCACTACGGGTCGCCTACAACACCGACTGCGAACGCCACGGCCGGCCGGCACTCACCGCAACACGGTTCGGACAGAACATTCGCAAGCTGCGCCCGAAGATAGAACGGACGCAGCGAACCGTAAGTGGTAAACTGCAATGGGTTTACAGCGGAATTGGACTTAATCACGACGAAGAGAACCGCTCACTGGGTTCACCGACTTCACTAAGAAGTTCATCCTCTATAAACTTATCGCACGGAACTTATTCCAACAAAATAGGGTTAGAGGATGAATAATAACAAAGTAGGGGGAGAGTGGTGAAGTCAGTGAAGTTAGTGGACAGGATCGGCGACGGCCTGGTCAACTTCGGCGGCGTGGTCTGCCGGCCGGACGCCGAGCGGCGGCTATCTTGCAGCCAAGAAAAACTAGAGAAATCAGGAAGCGGACACGCATGATCCTACCCGAGGCGATACAGCGAAAAGTGATCGGCCAGCACGGCCAGGGGATGCACTGGCGGGACAACTGGAAGTCTGTCCTGCCGGAAGTGGCCAGGCTGTGCGGGAGCAATGAGTCGGCTTACCAGCGCATGTACGAAGAGTGCCGACACTTGGGCCTGACAGGTGATCCTGCTGGGCTGTATCCACCGCCATCTGCCGAACCATGGGAAGATCAGGCTGACATCAAACCCGATGACACGCAGACGGCGGCGAACATCCGGCACGCGCGGTTGCCGGAATCGGCACTGGAATCGAAAACGTGAAACCCAAACTATCTCACTTGAAAGGACGAATGAATGACAACTGCAACCGAACCCCTGCCAACGAGGGGGTGCCGCCAAAACCCAAAAGACGACTACACTCAGCCGTGCAAAATGCTGCCGACCGTGTCGCCGGGGGTCCGCAAACAATGGGTGGAGTACACGAGCTTGCTTGGGCAGCAAGCCGACTTGAAACCGGCCGACCAAAAGGTGTTCGACGGGCTGGTCAAACAGCTCGAACTCTCGCCCGAAGAGATTGACTTGCACAAACTCGTGCTGGCCGAAGCCGAACGGCTCGCGGCGATTTTCGGTCAGCTTGAAGTGCGGCAAGCAGAATGCGACAAAGCGTTTGCGAAACCGACACGGATGAACACGTATTGTCCGGCCATCCACGACGAGCAGGGCCGGGCGTTCTGTGCTGTGCAAACATGTCTTGATTGCGAACGGCAGCTTGGATCTATCCAGGGGACGTTCCCGCTTTTGTTCGGCATCGACCCGACAACCGTTTGTGCGGAGCAAGTGAACCCCCTGTTGGCGAACATCACAAACACGATGAAGAAATTGTAACCGTGTCCGGTCCCCGCCTGGGCGTCCAGGCGGATCGACCGGAAAACACTTTTTCCACAAAGGATAAAATGAAAATGGTAACCACACGACACGACAGCCTAACAAACGGCCTGCGGCTTCGCACGAAACAAATCGCGAGGCATTCGCCGTTAGCGAAAGGCGTCGAAGTATTCGCCAACTGGACCCTGGCGCAAATCGCCGGAGAGTGCCTGCGAACGGCCGGATTGCCAACTCCGGAAAACGCGCAAGGAACTATCCGCGCGGCCATTTCCGCCGGCGACCTTAACGACGTACTGACCGCCACGTTCGGCGCTCAGTTGATAAAAAGCTACCACGAAGGTGGCGATTCAACCCTCGGTTGGTGTAGAGAATCCGAGGTGCCGAACTTTCGCGACCAACAGCGAATTCGGTTGATCGAAGTTGGCGGACTTGCGCGGCTGGCCCGCGGCGAGACACCGGCGGATGCGTCGATCGCCGCCGACCTTGAAACCTACAAAGTCGCGCGCTACGCTCGAAAATTCGTCGCGAGCGATGAAGATTTGGCCGATGATCTGGTCGAAGCTATCAATGCCGTTTTCGGCGACCTCGGCCGAGCGGCGGCCAGACTCCGACCGGACCTGGTCTACTCTCTGTTGCTGAGTAATCCCACGCTGAGTGATGACGTTGCGATGTTCGACAGCAGCCGGGGAAACCTCGGAGAGGCGGAAAGCGAGCTGTCGACGAGTACTCTGCAAATCGGTATCGCGGCCATCCAAAATGCCGTTGCAACCGATAGGGAAGGCAACGCCGTTACGTTGAACTGCCGACCGCGTTACTTGGTCGTTCCGCCGAACCTAACGACCATTGCCGCCGGTATTTTGCACAACCTCGTGTGCGAGGGTGGCATCGGTTTGGAACTGCGAGTCGATGCAAGAATCGGCACGGCTGGCGTTACCGATCCGGCAACCGGCGAGAAGCACGTCGGCACGGCGACCAACTGGTATCTACTGCCGGACGCTGCCCAGGGTGCGGCAATTGAAATCGGTTATTTTGACAACTTGCAGCCGGAACTCAGCACGTTCGCGCTCGGCTCGGGTCAGTGGGGCGTCGGCTGGCGAGTGAAATTGGACATCGCAGCCAAGGCCCTCGGCTGGCGAGGCTGTTA
>JAUWHT010000332.1 GCA_030605745.1 Pirellulales bacterium
ATGCCGTAAAAGGCTCCACAGCGCAAGTTTACCTATTTTAACATTTATCGGATTTTCAACCTTTTTTTCGCCCCGGCCGCCCAGTTCCCAACTGCCATCGTCTTAGCAGAAAAAACAACCTGCGGAAAATCGGGCTTGCCCAGCCGCTACATGGGTTTCTGATGAATAATACGGGCTAAACGGGTATTTACCGGTGCGTAACTGCGGCGGTGGCCGAGCGGGTGTCGGTCGGTTATACTGAGGCCATGCACACGATCGCCGACGATCTTCCACCACACGAGACCCAAGCCGCTCCCCCCGATTGGCCCAGTTACCCCGAGATCGAAGCTCGCGAGCCGCGCAATCTGCTCCTGCTGGCTTGCCACCAGATCGTGTTCCGGGCGGGCTGGATTTTCAAGACCGAGAGCGTGATCATGCCGGCCTTCCTCGACTGGTTGGCCGGTCCCGGGGCTGGCTGTCTTCGTGGGTGTATGCCCGTATTCAGTCGCTTTGGCCAAAGCATCCCGCCGGTCTTCTGCGCCGAAAGGCTCAGGGCCATGCGGCGCAAGAAGCACGCCCTGGCCGGGCTCACCCTCTCGATGAGCCTCCCGTTTGCGGTGCTGGCGGCGGTGTGCTTTGCCATCGACGGGCGGCGGTGCGCCTGGATGCCGGGGCTGTTTCTGGTGCTTTACGGTGCATTTTTTGTGCTCAACGGCCTGTACCACTTGTCGTTCGGCACACTGCAAGGCAAGCTAATCCGGCCCACCCGACGGGGACACCTGTTGCTGGTCTCCACGTTCTGGGGCTCGATCCCGGCCATGCTGTTCGCCTGGTGGCTGTTGCCGGGCTGGCTGGGGCTGCCCGACGGAGGATTCGAATACATTTTTTCTTTTACGGCGGCCTGCTTTTTTCTTGCAGGGCTAACGGCCCTGCTATTGTCCGAGCCGGGCGATGATCCTCGGCAGCAGTCGGTGACCCCCGAGCAGGGAAATCTGGCCGACACGTTCAGCGTACTGCGCCGCGACCGGAACCTGCGTCGCCTGGTGCTGGTGGCCATGCTCTTCAGTTGCGGACTGATCGTTTTTCCGCACTACCAGGCCATAGCCCTCGGACCGCTGCAACTGCCCCGCAAGTCGCTAATGCTGTTTGTGATCACGCAGAACGCTGCGGTGGGGATTTTCAGTCTTTTTGTGGGTCCGTTGGCCGATGCGTGGGGAAACCGGCTCACGCTGCGAACGTTGGTCTTCGGTTCTGCCGTTGCCCCGCTCTTGGCCGCTTTGCTTTTGCACGTCTCCGGCGGGCTGGGGCCAAGACTATTCTGGACGGTCTTTATTGCCCTGGGCATTACGCCGCTGGTCATGCGAATTGTGGTCAACTACACCCTGGAGATCTGTGAGCTGGCCGAGCACCCCCGCTATCTGAGTACGGTGTATCTTTGCTTGGCGGTGCCGTTTCTGTTTTCCCCGGCGGTCGGCTGGCTGGTCGACGCGGCCGGTTTCGAGGTCGTGTTCCTTGCGACCGCTGGCCTGGTGTTGCTGGGCGGGTACATGACCTTCCGGCTGGACGAGCCCCGCCATCGTCTGCGAGGCGCCAGGCTCGAGCCTATCGTGCCCGGCGGTGAGGAGGAGTAGCAATTGCAAATTCAGTAGTTCCAAATTTGGATGAATTGCTATAGGTGAACGCAAAGGCTTTCTGGTAAATGACTTACGGACAAAACCACGTAAGCATTCGTCGAACCCGTTCACGGGGGGGTGTCCGAAAACGTACGGTGGAGGCGGACGGGGGGGGCTGGGGGTATTGGGACGCCGATCGGCGGCGGATTCTGGGCTATGAGGTGTCGTCGAGGCTGGGCCTTGATGCGGCGGGCTGGTCGGCCAACGCGGCGCGGCGTTCTGCCGAAAGATTCCAGGGCAGAAACTGCTCGATGTTGTCCGGCGCACGACCGCCGGCAGCGGCGCAGGCGTCAAGATACCAGGTGAGCCATGTTCGCGCGTTGAGGTTCCAACACGCCATGGTGGCCATGGTCGAGAACATCGTTTCGGCCAAGCTGCCGCTCCACTTCGACCCGGAGCAGTTCAATCGACTCCTCGCGTGCCGGCAGATGCGAGTATTCGCGTCGACCGTGGCCCTTCTGGCCCGGCCGGGCGCCCCGTTTTCGTTTCGGCTTGGGCTCTTCCGCGGCCTGTTCCAACAGGTCGGCCCGTTCGTTGGCGGCACGT
>JAUWHT010000424.1 GCA_030605745.1 Pirellulales bacterium
GCGTGCCACCCTCAGGGCGTGCCACCAATTTGTACAGCTTATTTCTGCGCGGGTCCTTATCGGCGCCGAGTGTTCAGCCACTCGATCATGTCGGCCAGAACCTGGTCCCTTTCCGGCTCGCTGAGGACCTCGTGATATAGCCCTTCGTAAAGATGAAGCGTCTTGTCGGTCGAGCCGGCTTTTTGGTGCAGCAGCCTGCTCCCCTGCGGATCGACGATGCGGTCGCCGGTCCCTTGCAGGATCAACAACGGCAGCCGGACGGCCCTCGCTTTGTCTTGGACCCGCTGGGCCGCAGCCAAGATCTCGGCGCCCGTGCGGACTGGAAATCGCCCGCGAAAGACCAGCGGATCGTTCTCGAAGTCGGCGATCACCTGGGGGTCACGCGAGATGAACCCATAGCCCAGGTTGACGACTCGCAGCTTGGGAAACAGCCAAGCGACCACTGCTGCCAGGCGTCGCAAGATCGGGAAGACACCCTTGCCGACCCGGACCGCCGGGGCGCTGAGCACCAGCCCCTGCACGTCGGGCTGGCGGGTGACGGCAAATAGCGCGACGATAGTGCCGCCCATGCTGTGTCCGAACAGAAATAGCGGCTTCCCCGGCTCGCGCCCGACAACACGCTCGACCAGCAGGTCAAGATCGGCAAGGAACTCGTCGAACTGGCGGACGAACGCCCGCTCGCCTTCCGACTTCCCATGGCCGCGCAGATCCATCGAATAAACGGCGTAGCCGTGCCGGTTCAACTCCTCGGCCAATCGGGCGTGGCGGCCGCTGTGCTCGGTGAACCCGTGTACCACGATCACCACCGCGGTGGATTCGCCCTGCGGCAGCCACCACTGTTCGTACAGGTTCAGGCCGTCGGAGGCTTCAAAGCGGTCATCGTAGTGCGGCATTGTTTTGGTGTGGAAAGTGCTCGCGAAGGCGAATGGCGCGGCAAATCGACTTCTTGCGCACTCGAGCAAGCCTTCCTGAGAATCTCCCTCAACGCTTGATCGGTCGGCAGATTCGCTACCTCGCGGTATATTGCCTCTTTCCACTGCCATACTTCGCGCAGTCTCTCCGAAACGATCTGCTCTTTCTGCTCTTTGTTACTCATACAACACCTCCAACGGCGAAGTCAGCCTTAAGGGATACCGATATCCTTCTTCGCTGTTTACCGCCACGATTTTGGCTTCTTTATTCACGTTAGCCAAATGCCTGAAATTCCACGACAGGAGTAGATCCATCTCGTGGACCGTTGCATACGCAACGTGCAGCGCATCTTCCATCTTGGCCTTAGGCACAACACCTTTTTCAATATACCGTTCCGCGAGTCGCCTTATCTCATCGAGATCCTCGTCCGGCAGCATGTTGATGTGGTGCTTAGTGAGAACCGAAATGAGTTTGCGCCGATGTTCGGGATCCGGATCGCGGTCTATTTCCAGGACGACGATACCAGAGATATACAACTCATAAAGGTGTGCGTGGTGTTCGAAGAAATCGATTGTTGCGCGCCTGAAATCCGGAGCATCATTTGCAAACACGAAGTTGATCACCGAAGTATCGAGATAAATCCGCAATCTTCTCATTTCGCAACCTCTATCCAAAGTGCATCATTCAACTCAAGATACACCAATTATCCGTCGGCGGCGCGTATCTCGCAAGTGGAAGAAGTCTCCCGCAGCTCTCGGCGGCGTTGGAGACACCTCCCACAACTCGCTGCAAACTATGCAAACACCCCGAATGCCGCAATTTAGCCGGTTTGCGTCCCATGTCCTTACAAAGGGGGGGCTTCCATTCTTCGGTCCGGAGTCTTAGAATGGATTATATGGTCCGATTGATCTGATAAATGGTGTAGATATGGGTTTAATCATCCTGCGTTTCATTTTCGTGATGGTAGCGGCCGGGTTGGGGGTCCTTTTCATGCAATCGGGACTGATCCCGGAAGATTCCGAGTGGATGTCCTGGGTGGTCCTCGGTGGGATGCTGCTGCTCTCGTTAGGGGTTATCACCCTGGATATTGCCATTCGGCGAAAGCGGTTGGACGTGATCTCGGCCGTCTATTTCGGCATGATCGTGGGGCTGTTCATGGCCTACGTGGCCAGCTTGGCACTAACGCCGCTGTTTCCCGAAGAAACCAACGCGTTCGGCAAAATGGTCCGCTTCGACGTGCAATTGATCCTGGGGCTGATTTTCTGCTACATCTGCATCAGCCTGCTGATGCAAACCAAGGATGACTTCCGCTTCATCATCCCGTACGTCGAGTTCGCCAAAGAGGTCAAAGGAAGCAAGCCCTGTATCCTAGACACCAGTGTTGTGATCGACGGGCGGATTGCCGACGTTGTGGAGACGCAGATCTTCGATGCCCCGCTGGTAATGCCCAAGTTCGTCATAAGCGAGTTGCAGGGCATCGCCGACAGTTCCGATCGGCTCCGGCGCAGCCGCGGCCGCCGGGGATTGGACATCCTCAATCGCCTGCGAAACAACCCGGACATCGAACTGCAAATCTTCGATCAGGACCTGGCCGAGTTCGCCGACCAGCCGGTCGACCTGAAGCTCGTCGTCCTGGCCAAACATCTCGAAGGCAAGCTGGTCACCAACGACTATAACCTCAATAAGGTCGCCCGCTTGCAGGGTGTAGGAGTAATCAACCTGAACGACCTGGCCAATGCGTTGAAGCCGGTCTTCCTGCCGGGCGAGCAGATCGAAGTTCGGGTGGTCAAGCCGGGCGAGGAGGTCGGACAGGGCATCGGTTATCTCGAAGACGGTACGATGGTCGTGATCGAGTTGGGCCGCGACCATATCAACGAACTGGTCACCATCTCAGTGACCAGCGTGCTGCAAACCAGCGCCGGCCGGATGGTCTTCGGACGCTATGAGCACTAGGCTTTGTCAGAAAACGGATGGGCAGCGCCGATCTGTAGGGTGGGTGCTTGCACCCACGCGGAAAAACCGCGACCTTCGCGTGGGTGCAAGCACCCACCCTACACGTTTTCTGACAAAGCCTAGTGCCGCTTGTCATGAAATATGATGGTCGGGGCAGTGCCGAAGATCATCCGGCGAACCCATCCGGCCAGGTCGTCCATGCTGCTGTACATCACGGGAACCACCACCAGCGTAAGGATGGTTGAGGTCAGCAGGCCGCCGACGATAGCCGTTCCCATGGGCGAGCGGCTTTCTGCACTGGCACCCAGCGCCCGTGAAGCGTTGTGGGCAAATGATACTTGCTGTCGCCTCGCAATCATACGGGGTCTGGCCGTGCGTCGAAGGCGGAAGTGGTCAATGGGTCATGCCCTTTTGTCGTGTGAACAGGTCGTACAGGATGGGCATCACAATCAGGGTGAGCACCCCGGAAACCAAGATACCGCCCGCCGATGCGATGCCAACTCCATTACGTAGTTCGGCCCCAATGCCTTGTCCCAACGCCAGAGGCAGCATGCCGAGCACCGCTGCCAGAGTGATCATCACGATGGGGCGAAAGCGTTCGCAAGCTGCCGAGATCATTGCTTCGTGGCGGGGAACTCCTTCCTTGATATGCGTGTTGACCTGGTCCATGATCAGAATGGCGTTATTCACAACGATGCCGATCATCATCACGATGCCCATGATGACAAAGATGCTGAAGCTCTCTCCCGCGGCCGCCAGTGCCCAAACGGTGCCGATCAAGGCCAGGGGTACGGTAACCAAGATGAGTGCCGGCTGCCGGAAGGATTCAAGAATGGCCGCCAATGTGAGGACCACCAGGATCATCGAAATGATTCCCGCTTCCGCCAGGCCCTCCTGACCTTCGGCCATGAACTCGTAGTGCCCGGCAAACGAATAGTCGTATCCCGGCGGAAGCCCCACCCGCTCGTCAATAGTCGCGCTGATCTGGTTCACCGCCGTCCCAAGCGGCAGGTTTCTGTCCAATCCCGCAAAGAGTTTGGACACGCGCCGCTTGTCCTTGCGAGTGATCTGAATCGGCATTTCCGTTTCAACCACTTCGCCCAGACTGGCCAGAATAACCGGATGTCCATCGGTTCCGGGGAACAGGAACTGCTCGACCTGATCCTTGCCCTGTTCCTCTGCCAGCTTGACGACAATATCGTAGTTCCGGGCAGCTTGCTTGTAGGTGCCGGCTTCGATCCCCTCGATATTGGCTCGCAGCACCATGCCCATGCCCACGGCGGGCGCCTGAAGATCGCTCAGAACTGATCTACGGGGTCGAATGCGGATTTCGGGCTTGCCGGGACGCACGCTCGTATCTGGATCGAGGAGACCGGGCATCTCCTCGGCGAATTCATAGGTCTTCAGCACGAGCGAGTCCAGAGTTTCCAACCGATCCCCGGCAATCTCCAGTTCCACGGGATTACTCTGGCCTCCGACAAGCGACGGCTGGCTGACCGCAATGATCGCGTCGGGAAAACCTTCCATGCGCGAGCGGACCATGTCCTGCAACTCGTCGATGGTAAGAGCACGTTCGTCACGCTCTGAAAACTTTATCAGGATTTGCGCCAGGTAGACTCCCTCGCTGGACTGTCCCAGAACGGCTTCGATCCTGCCGACCGTGCTGAGAACGTGCCGCAATTCGGGCAAGTCCTTGATTCTGGCTTCCGCTTCCTCTACTCTCCGAGTGGTTTGGGCAAGATTGTAGCGAGTGGGGAACTCCAGTCGCACGTAGACCTGTCCCATGTCCGCTTCCTGGAAGGCGCTGGTTCCCAGCTTCCCGCCCAGCAGAAGAGAATGCACAAAGATCGCTATCACGCCCAACAACACGAGCACCGCGGCCCAACGATTTCGCTCGTTGAATTGCAGGACGGTTTGGTATCCGGCAACCAGTCGGCCGAACCCCCAGTTCCAGCCTCTTTCCATCCGTGCCAGGAGAGATCGTGATTCTTCCTGCCGGGGTTTCAAAATCAGCGAACACAGCAGCGGCGTCAGGGTGAAAGAGATGAACAGAGAGACAGCGGTCATGATGAACATGGTCATGGCAAAGGGAGCGATGAAGAGCCCGACTTGCGTTTTCATGACCGCCAGGGGCAACAGCACGACGATGTTCGTGCCCGCACCGGCCAACACGGCGATGAATGCCTCTTTCGCGCCGAGGCGCGAAGCGGCCCTGGGATCGCCGCTGGCATCCAACCGCTTGACGATGGCTTCCAGCACCACGATGGAGTTTGTGATCAGGATGCCCACCGACATGGCGATCGCGATCAACGTAGAGGTGTTCAGGGTGTAGCCCACCATCTGCATAAAGAATAGACCGATGATGATCGTTAAGGGCATGGTGACAGCCACGACAAACAGCGAACGGAGGTTGTAGAGAAACACAAACAGAATCGCCACCGTCAGCAGGATGCCCTGAAAAACGTTGATCCAGGTACTTTCGTTGTTTGCCTCAATGAATCGACCGTCGTCGTCCACCCAGACCAGGTCCATGCCGCCGGGCAACTCGGAGTTCAACTTGGCCATGGCTTCCCGCGCGGCATGGGCCACCCGCACCGCATTGGCGTCAGACTTCTTCACTACCTTGATGGCGATACAGGGGCGTCCATCGATTTTCGCTGCCTGCCGCAACTCCTCGGTAGTCATCGAGACCTGGCCGACATCCCTGATGTAGCAGCGATGTCCCGCATTGTTCGCGACCTCCAGGCCAGCCAACTCGGCGACTTCGTCGAAATCGGCGTCGAACTTGACGGCATATTCGGTTCCTTGCTCGCGGATTCGCCCGGAAGGAATCGTGCGCACTGCCTGCTGAATGGCCTGGACCACATTCATGCTCGTCAGACCGCGGGCGGCCAGCCTGTTTCGGTCCAATTTGACGTGGACCTCGCGCTCGGCGCCACCGATTAGTTGCACGTCGGCCACGCCCGCGATCACGGTGATTCGGTCCCGCAACGTGTTGTCGGCAAAGTCATAGAGTTCGTCCAGCGGCACGTTGCCAGAGAGCGCCAACGTTACGATCGGCTTGGCGTTGATGTCGAATTTCTGGATGATGGGGTCTTCGACGTCCTCGGGAAAATCGGCCCGGATCAGGTCGAGTTTTTCCCGCACGTCAGTGGCCGCGATGTCAACGTTCACGTCCAACTGGAACTCCAGAAGGGACTGGCACACGTTCTCCATGCAAACAGAACTGACGTGCTTCAGCCCGTCGATCGAGACAACCGCGTCTTCGATGCGTTTGGCCACGTCCGTCTCAAGCTCTTCCGGCGACGCACCCGGATAGATGGTCACAACCGTGATGTAGGGCACGTCCACCTTGGGCATCAACTCCAGTCCCATCTTGCGGTAGGCGTTCAGTCCCAGCAGCGCCAACCCGATGATCAAGCAGCCCATCGCAATCGGCCGGCGAATGGAAACGTCCGACAAGATCATTGCGTGGCCTCCCGGGCGAGCGAAACCGGCGTGCCGTCCTCAACTAAGTGCTGCCCCATCGTGACCACGGGGGTGCCAGCCGGCAACTCACCCTTGACGATTTCCGTCCATCCGTCCATTTCGCGACCGGTCTCGACCTGAATCATCCGCGTCTGCTGTCCGTCGACGACGAACACGATGGAATGTCCGCCACGCTGCCCGATCGCCGCCGTCGGTACCCCAACAGCACTTCGCTCGTCCATGACGATGGCAACCTCGGCCAAGCAACCAGGAGCGACGCCCGGCGGTGGGGACTCGACCAGTCCCTGGACTTCGAACGTGCGAAGCTTTGGGCTGACCGTGGGGCTCTTGTAGCTGACCGGCCGAACGCCCAAGTCGATGCCGCTGACTTCGATCCGCATCTGGGTCCGCTCGGGTAGGACTCGGGCGTAATACTCCTCCGGGAGAAACACGGAGATTTCGAGCACCGAAAGATCTTCGATTTTCATCACGGGTGTGCCGCCGCCGGCCATCTCTCCCGGCTCCTTGAAACGCTGCGACACCCGTCCCGAGATGGGGGCTATCACAAGGGAGTCGGCCAGATCCTTCTCAGCCATCGTCAACGACAAACGGGCTTGCTCAAGCTGGGCCTTTTGCAGCGCCACGAGCGCCTCGGCGTGCTTCACCATGGCTGAAGCCTGTTTGAAACGCGACTCCTGCTGCTCGAATTGCTGTCTCGAAATGGCGTGGTGATGGACCAGCTTTTGGTAACGTTCCAGGTCCGCTTTAGCCTGCCCCCTATCCGCCAGCACCTGCTCCAGGCGGGCTTCCTTCTCGCTGACCGACAACTCTGCCACCCTGAGACCCTGCTGGGCAATGGCGACCCCTTTCGTAAGCTTCAGTGAATCGGTCTGAAACAGCCTGGTCTTGCCGGTTTCGACCAGGTCACCTTCGTCAACGTACACCGCGTCCAGCGGACCGGGCATCCGTGCGGAGACTAAGGCGTAGTTCTTCGTTTGTACATTGCCCGAGACGACGACCGTACTTTCAAATGTCATTTCCTTCGCGGGGGTGAGCACAACCGGTATGCGTTTCCCTCCTTCCTCGGACGCTCCCTTTTCCGCCGTGGCTTGCCCGGCTGGCCAAATAGAATGAACGCCGACGCTCAAGCCGCCCAAGACAACGATCCCAGCCACGGCGATTACGCCCTTGGTAAGCATTTTCACTCCTCCAGTTTTTCCGGTCTGATGGTCGGACCGGGCAATCGGATCGCGCTCGGTGGGCATCTTCGTTTCTCGGGTTTCTCTTGTCCGGTGATGGGGCCGCACAATCGGTTCGCGCTTGGTAAGCATTCTCATTTCTCCGATTCCTTCTTGCCTTTCATATCGAGTCTCAGGAGGGCGCCTGGCCGATCCTGCTTGCTGAACGCCGCGTTCCGGCACCGGGCGTACATCAATCAACCTTCACGTTCTCCCTCGCCCCCACAGAGACCGTGTAAGAAGACCCCCATCATCGCATCAACCGCCTTGTCCACCGGCCTGGTTATGCCCGTCGCGAACTCCTGTTCCACCATGCCAATCGAGGCACTGACAAACATTTCTGCAACCGGAGTGGCATCGACCGGCCGAAACGCCCCTTCTTGGATGCCCTGCTCAATGATCGTGGCAATCTGTTTGATCCCAGAGGCACGAGTGGTCTGTTCCGTGTCTCGCAAGAGCCGCTTGGCCGCATGGTCGTTGATGAGGAACTCGAACACCGCATGGTGCTTCACGAGATACTCACGCCACAAGCGGGAAATCGACGCGAGCTTCTCCGCTGCGCAGAATCTGTTCTTGACGATCTCCTCAAGGGCCTCCTGCATCGGAGCGACCGCCCTGTCACGAACGAACTCCAGAAGCTCCTGCTTGCCGCGGAAGTGGTTGTAGAGGCTGCCCTTGGCCATCCCCGCAGCGGCGGCCACGCGGTCCATCGTCGTGCCGTTCAATCCATGCTCTGTCAAGACGGCCACTGCACCCTCGTAGACGGCTTCTCTCATCATAGAATCGAGAAGCTCCCTCCGCCGTTCGGCCAAACTTGTCATGGCTCTCTCCGCAACTTAATCAAGTATTCCTTAATGGAAACCGGGCGATCAATTGAATGACTACTTAGTCATTATACGTTACTTACCAGTTTATCGTCAAGAGCAATCAGTATAGTCCATAGAATTTTTGGTCATGCGACGACAAAACTTTGCCGATAAAGCGGATGAGGCGAGTCCGCGCGGAAATCCCGGTTTTGTGGATCAGGAGGGTCGTATGCCCGATTTGCCTTTTCCTGGACAACCCAACATCTCTAGTCTTCCAGAAGGCGGCCCC
>JAUWHT010000217.1 GCA_030605745.1 Pirellulales bacterium
CCTGTAGTAAGCTGCATGGGTCGGCCTCCTTGCCTGCGGGAATGTTTTGTGACGGTTGAATCACATGCTATCCCAAATTGGCCTGGAGGCCGATACCATTTCAGCTACATTTCGAGCCCGAAAATGTGCAAAACTTGAACCTAAGACGGGCGATGCGATCGGCGTCAGTGAAAGCGGATCGCTTCTCGAGACCGCTCTGCCGCTGGACATCCTGCCCGAGAAGTGCCGGCCGACGATAAAGACCGGCCAGTGCGGAAAAGGGCGATGCGTGAAGCTTTCTTATCCGACCGGAAGAAAAATAGGAGTAACGTGTCTGACGCCCAGGGTTGAATTTGCAGAAGTGGACTATCGCGATTGGGAGACGTATTTCCAGTTGCTTTCGCGCACAGTGCTGTGGGCTTCAAAGCGTGAGACCGGAGTTCAACTGAAGGGTGCCTGGCCTGCTGAGGAAAAGCTGCAACGAACTGCCGAGCCGGCAAACGTTGTCCTTCGCCTGACGAGCCGGGCGGACAAGGACGTCATCGTCACGGCCACGTATCACGGCCCGGACTATTACCAGGGGATCGAGAAACGCGAGCAGCCGGTCTCGCTCAAGAAAGACCAGGAGGCGGAGGTCAAGTTCCCGTTTCTCAACCTTTGCGGAGGAAGGCACCATGCGGTGGATCTGATCGTTCGCGACCCGGACGGACGATCCCTGGCCTTCGCCACCACGACTTACGAGGTGATCTCGCCGGTCGTGCTTGCCTCGTTGGCAACCGAGAAGGAATTCTACAGGCGCGGTGACGAGGCGATTATCATTGCGAAGATCGAAAACAAGTCGCAGCAGCGCGACGCCGAAATGAGCATATCGCTGACCGACATGCACGGCCGGATAATCGCGAAGCTGGACAAGAGGGTCAAGATTCCAGCCGGTCAGAGCGAGCACAAGTTTGCCCTGGCGACGGGCAATTCCTTGACGACGCTAAACCGTGCCCGGCTCAGCGTCCTCGATACAAAGGGACTGCTGCTGGAAACAGACACTTACGTCTACCTGCCCGAAGCGAATCCCGCCTGGGACGACTACCTGGTTTCCACGTCTCATTTCCACCAAATCCACAACGCATATCTACGGCCATATTACACGCAGGTAGCCCGCGACATCGGGATTGAGGGGATGGTCGTCCCGCCCAGGTACACATTCGAGCTACTGAAGCAAGATGTGCCGCTGATGTACTGGTTGGTAGCGAAGTACCGGGCGTTCGGATATAATCATAGAGGTACGGAAACGTCGACCGCGCGGAGGCCCTGTCTGAGCGACCCGGCCATCCGAGCAAAGATCACCGCGGCCTACGAGGAACTGGGCAGCGAGGTTCAGCGCTACGGCCCGCTTGCCATTGCATCGCTCGAGGACGAGAGCGAGCTTTCCGGCGCGCGGTTTTCCAACCTCGAAGTCTGCACCAGCGAGCATTGCACCAAGCGCTATCACGATTGGCTGAAAGAGAAATACAAAACCATCGAAGCCCTGAACGCACAGTGGAGCACGTCGCACAAATCGTTTGACGAGATCAAGCAGATCACCTACAAGGAAGCGCGAAAGCTGGAGAACCCTGCGCAATGGGTCGATTGGCGGACCTTCATGGAGTACGTCTGGCTCGACGCGCTGCTGCTGATACGAAAGGGCGTCAAGAAAAACTACCCGGAGGTCCGCATGGGCTTTTCCAACTCCTTCGGGCCGATGCCCTTCTCCGGCTGGAATTACGAGACCCTCTCGCGACACGTGGATATGTCAATCGAATATCCCAGCATCATCTGCGGGATCCGTCCGCCGAAGGAGGAAGACGCTTTCGAGCAGGACGAGGTCGGCAGCATGAGGCCCGTGATTCGGCAGAAGGTCGACATCCGCAGGTCGTTCATGCGCGACGACTGCCCGATGCCCGGCTGGATGTGGTACGACCGAACCCAGCAGGGCGCCGAATTCAAACCGTGGTGGATGGCCTTCATCGTGGGCTCGAAAGGCTGCACGCCCTGGGGGTCGGCCGCGCTGGGCGTTCACAAAGACCGGATGCACTTCTGGGCATACATACATCCGCTGCTGGCGCACACCAAGGGCTCAAAGTGGCTGGCCGCGAGTATCTACGATCTGACCCACGGCGTGGGCAAGATATTTGTTGACTACAAACGAATCGTCTCGCCCGTGGCCGTGCTGTATTCGCAGCCGAGTATGCACGTGGCCTGGGTGTGGTCGGATGTGGAAACGGCGTATAACCCCGAGACAACGAGCCTGTACGCGTGGTACTACAAATCGCGGGTCAACATCACCCGGATGCTGCGTGGGTTGGGCTTCTCATATCGCTACGTGGGCACCTCACAGATCGACTCGGGCGAGTTGAAAAACTACCGTGTGCTTTTTCTGCCCTGTTCGCTGTGCCTTTCCGACGAGACCCTGAAGGGCATTCAGCAGTTTGTCGCCGCCGGTGGTGTTGTCGTGGCCGACATCGGCACCGGTGCAGCGGATCAGCACGGCAAGCCGATCGCGCAAAGAAAACCGGTCGAAGACCTGTTCGCAATCTCGCGCAAGCAGATCTGCAGGAAAGTCGAGCCGGCCGGCCTGAAGATCGCCGGCACAACAGACCTGGAGATTCCGGAGAATCTGAAACTGGCCGGTATGGACGCTGTCGAGCCGCGTGCCGAGGCCGCCGCAACCCGTGAAAATGGCGCTCCGGCGATTGTTGTTCACGGCATCGGCAAGGGAAAATCCATCTACCTAAACGGGTTCCTCGGCTACAACATGCCGTCGCGCCTGTTGATCCGAAACGTCCTGGCCCTTGCCGGCGTATCAACGCCGATCCGGATAACCAGCAGCAGCGGCGAGGAGCACATGGGATACGAGCGTGCAACCTTCAAACGAGGCGATATCGAAATCCTGGGCATTTTGAGGCTCCGCGAAAAGGAGAACCCGACGCAGATCAAGCTGGGCCAGAAGAAACACCTTTACGACGTCCGCGGCAAGCAGTATTTCGGCCTGACAGATACCGCCCGATTCGACCTGACGCACAAAGCGGCAGCCGTACTGGCCGTAATGCCATACGAGATCACCGCTATGGAGGCTGGGGCTTCACCCGAGAAGTTGAAACAAGGCGAGAAGGTCACAATAAAGGCGAGGGTGCTTTCCGCCGCCAAAACTGCCCCGGGCGACCATGTCCTGCGGATGGAAGTCTATGATCCTTCGGGCGAACTCAGCCGGGCCTACACTGACAACGTGCTTGCGATCGCCGGGCGGTTCGAGCAAACGATCCAAACGGCACTGGGCGACCAGCCCGGCCGCTGGCGAATTGTCCTGACCGACGTCATCAGCGGCAAGAAAGCCGAAGCCGTTTTTCACCTCGGCAAATAGTCGTTTAGCCGCCGGGCTTGCCCGGCGCGGTGGTGGGTATCAATATGGCTCTTCCGTGTCTAGGTGCAAGGTCGGGGCTATTGTAGGCCGGGTCGAGCGAAGCGAGGCCCGGCTTTTGGGGGAATTGGAGGACTCAGAGAAGGTGGGTCTCGCTGCGCTCGACCCAGCCTACGTCTAGACTCTTGCACCCAAAAACGGAAGACCCATCAATATGCTCGAATGCAAACGCGCCGGGCAAGCCCGATTTTCCGCAGGTTGGTGTAACGGCTAAGTAGAGTAGTTGTTTGATTGGGTTAGAGTCTATCGTTGTAACTTCTGCGCGCCGTGCGCGCATCTTGTACAGTACTTGTTCACCACACTATTGG
>JAUWHT010000143.1 GCA_030605745.1 Pirellulales bacterium
CCCACAAAAAGCGCGGGGCAAGCCCCGCCGCTACACGACCAACGCGCGGGGCAAGCCCCGCCGCTACACGGGGATTTCGTAGTAATCGCTCTTGCCCGGCTCCGGCAACCTTTCTATACTGCCGCACCCGCAAATAGAGAGGACCTGCGATGCTACCCAACCGCTTCCGAAACACCAGTCGGCTGGTGATGTTGCTTGGCGGCCTGAGCGTGGTGGCTGCCTGTCTTCTCGTCCGGTACTATTGGGGGGCCGAGTCGGCCAGTGCTGATCCGCCCCCGCGGCCGGTGGACGCAGCCGCTCCCAGCAAGCCATCGCAGCCCAAGGTTGTCGCCGCAATCAACGGCCGGCGGATTACCCGCGAGGAGCTTGGCCGCGAGTGCCTCCGCCATTACGGCAAGCAGGTGCTGGGCAGCCTGGTCAACAAGCTGCTGATCACCCAGGAGTGCAAGCGCCGGAGCATCGTGGTCACCCAGGGCGAGGTGGACGCTGAGATCGAGCGGATGGCCCGACGGTTCGGACTGCCAAAGGACCAATGGCTAAAGATGCTCAAGAAGGAGCGGGGAATCAATCCGGCCCAGTACGCCGGCGACATCATCTGGCCGACCTTGGCATTGCGCCACCTGGCGGGCGATCGGTTGAAGGTGACCCAGGAGGAGATGGTCAAGGCATATGAGACGAAGTACGGCTCGGCTGTCCGTGCCCGGCTGATCGCCTGCAAGGGCCTTGCCAAGGCCCGGGAGGCTCATGCACGTGCCGTGGCCAACCCTGAGAACTTCGGCAACGTGGCCAAGGAGTACTCCGAGGACGCAAGTGCTAGCCTGAAGGGTCAGATTCAGCCGATCCGCAAGCACGGCTACTACCGGCAGATCGAGCAAGCAGCGTTCACCATGCAGGACGGGCAGATATCGCAGGTGATTCCGGCTGGCGGACAATACGTGATCCTCAAGCGAGAGGGGCTGCTGCCGGGTGCCAAGGCCGTCAATTTCGAGCAGGTCGCGCCACAGTTGAGGGAAATCATTCGCGACCGCAAGCTCCGCTCGGTGGCCAACGACGTCTTCCACCGCTTGCAAAAAGCCTCGAAGGTGGAAAACGTGCTGAACGATCCGGTTAAGAGTCGCGCGATGCCGGGCGTGGCCGCCGTCGTCAACGGACACCGGATTACCATCAGCGAGCTGGCCGAACAGTGCATCCAGCGGCACGGGCTGGAAGTGCTCGAAGGAACCATCAACCGCAAGCTGATCGAAATGGAATGCCAGAAGCGCAACGTCAAGATCACCGCGGCGGAGATCGACGGCGAGATTGTCCGGGCGGCTTCAGTCGCGGTCAAGCCAACACCCGACGGGTCACCCGACGTCGAAAAATGGCTGAACCTGGTCACCGAGAGGCAAGGCATTTCGCAGCAGGTATACCGCCGCGACTCGGTCTGGCCGTCGGTTGCGTTGAAGAAGCTGGTCGGCGAGCGGGTCGAGGTGACCGGGGAAGACTTGCGGAAGGGTTACGAAGCGAACTACGGTCCGCGTGTGCGTTGTCTGGCGATTGTGATGAACAATCTTCGCCGGGCCCAGCACGTCTGGGACATGGCCAGAGAGAACCCCACGGCCGAATACTTCGGCGAGTTGGCGGCCCAGTACTCGATCGAGAGCAGCAGCCGCGCATTGCGTGGCGAGGTGCCGCCGATCAAGAGGCACGGCGGCCAGCCGCTGCTGGAGAAAGAGGCGTTTCTGCTGAAGCCGGGTGAACTCTCCGGGGTGGTCCAGGTGGGCGAGCGGTTTGTGATCCTGTTTTGCCTGGGCCGCACCAAGCCGACGGGTGTGAGTTTTGAGCAGGTTCGCGCCCTGATATACGAGGACATCTACGAGAAGAAGCAGCGCCTGACAATGGCCGAGTACTTCGAGCACTTGCAGGATACGGCCATGATCGACAACTACCTGGCCGGCACCACCCGCCGGCCGAAGAAGCCCGCCGGCCCGAAACCCGCCCCCAACATGCCGACACTCCGCCAGGTCCCCGGGCAACGGTGAATAAGGTGAATAAATGGCCGAGAAGAAACTTAGCGTTATCGATCTTCAAGAGATGAAAGGGAAAGGCGAGCGGGTCGCCTGGGTGACCGCCTATGACTTCATCACTGCACAACTCGCAGAGCGAGCTGGCATAGACATGATATTGGTCGGTGACAGTCTCGGAATGTGTATCTATGGTTACGATGGCACTATCCCGGTGACTATGGATCAGTATATCTATCACTGTGAGGCCGTCCGCCGGGCTGCCCGGAACACATTTGTTATCGGCGACATGCCCTTTGGCTCCTATCAGATCAGCACTGGGGAGGCGATAGCCAATGCTGTCCGGTTCCATAAGGAGGCCAATGTTGACGCGGTCAAGTTGGAGGGTGGCAGGCGCGTAGCTGACGTTGTTAGAACGTGTTTTGAAATTCCCTCCCAAGCCACGAACTGGTAGGTTTTGAGAGTGCTAGCAGGAGGTTGAATCCGGCCTTTTGTTGCTGGAAGACGATTCTCCAGGAATTTCAAAACACGTTCTTAGGAGGTATCGCCGATGGTGGTATGCTGGTCATGGGTCACCTGGGATTGACCCCTCAGTCTTCCAACGCCCTGGGCGGATTCAAGGCCCAAGGTCGGACTGCGGAGACAGCCATGGCAGTAATCGAAGACGCGCGCATCATCTACGAGTCCGGAGCATTTTCCATATTGATCGAGGCAGTTCCTCCTGAGGTGACTAAGATTATCCGAGACGAGCTACCCATCCCGATCTATTCCATTGGTGCTGGGATTCATGCTGATGGCCAGTTGATGATCGTCTCCGATTTGGTCGGCCACTTCCAGGCGTTCACCCCGAAGTTCGTTAAACGCTATGGCAACGTGGCTGGCGAGATCAGCAAATCCTTCGAGAGTTACATCAAAGACATTAAGAAAGGCGCTTTCCCGGGTGAAAAATATACTTATCACATGATAGCGGGTGAGTTGCCTAAGCTGATGGATGAACTTAAGAAATGACTTCCGGCCATGTTCTGGTCTACCCTTCGCCTTTTTTCTCCGTGTAGAACCGGGCCAGGTCGATTCCGCCGCGGAGTTCTTCTTCGAGCAGCTTCATCCGCATCTCCATCCGCTCGACCTTGCGCTGAAGTATGGGCAAGACGTGTCGCTGTGTGTCTTCGGGTTTTGGGCGTGGGACGCTGGGGTAGCCCAGGTGACGCTCCAACGCGGAGAACAGGTACAGCGGGTCCTTGCGGCGATTGGCCAGGGCGATCTTGCCTTCCTTCTCGCCGAACAACACGGGCTTCTCCATGTCGTCGCGTGTCTTCCGGTACAGCTCGCTGCGGACGTAGATCATGTCGGCAAAATCGACCAACCCGACCTGGCGCCGGACGGTCAGTATCCACTCGCACCACTGGTCGTTGTAGATCGGGTCGCCGGCCATGGCTTCCAGCCCGCGGTCGTATCCCAGTCGGTTTCGGCAGAGGGTCTCGAACTGGAAGAGGAAGATTCCCTGCAATGAATGGTTCTGGGCGCGATACTCGGCTTCGCGCTGGAGGATTTCCAGCGCGATGCGGAAGTCGAATCGGCCCTCGGCCTCTTCCGCTTCGGCCACCACGTAAGTCTGAAAGGGTGTGAAATAGTGAGGCAGCCGGGCCATGGCCGTGGCGAACCCGCCGGTCAACCGCAACTCGCTGGCCATGAAGTCCAAGGCGTACGGCAGCGTCGTCGTGGAAAGGATCTCCTGACGGATGGCTGCCAGCAGGTCCTGCGTCGACATATCCTGCTGCATCCGCTCCCGCAGCGTGCAAAAGAAGTAAGTCTGTTCGACGTATTCTTCGCGGTCCAGCCGATCATTCATACTTCATACTTCACAACGTCCACCCCTCGCGGTATTCCCGACGGATGAACTGGTCGGCCTCAGGGCAGTTGGTGGCTTTAAGATTCTCAGCGTCCCATTGTAGTTTCTTGCCGGCCCGTAAGGCGACGTTGCTCAACAGCGCGGCCTCGGTCAACGCACCGGAATAGTCGAAGTTGCAGGTGGTCTGGCCGCCCGTCTTGCAGGCCTCGATCCACTCGCGGTGGTGGCCGATCGAGTCGGGGATGAACGGCTCGGGGCGCTTGAAGTCGGCATACTTCGACTCGGGAAGTAACAGGTGCTTGCCATAGTCGGCGATTAGCATCCCGTGCGAGCCAATAAACAGCACGGCGCTTCCCCACTGGGGCACATTCTTCTCCTTGACCAACTGCGGGTAACCACCCCCATTGTACCAGGTGAGCGTCACCGGCGGCAGGTTCTCGCGTGCCGGATACTCGTGGCGGCTGATCGTCCATCGCGCAGCGCTTTCCAGGTGTACCGGCCCCTGCGATTCGACCGTGGTCGGGTGCCGCAGCTTCAGCGCCCAGAAGGCCAGGTCGCAGTAGTGGCAGAAGAAATCGCCCAATTGACCGTTGGCGAATGCCCACCAGTAGCGCCAGCCGAACGGCGCATAGGCCGGATTGTACGGCCTATACGGGGCCGGACCCAGCCAGAGGTCCCAGTCGAGGGTCTTCGGAACCGGCGGCGTATCGGTCGGGGCGTCGGGCTGCGACATGCTGGTCGGCACCGGAGGCCCGCCAAAATTCGCTCCCAGCCACACGTGCACCTCGCGGACCGGGCCGATTGCCCCGGACTGGACCAGTTCCACTGCGCGGCGGTAATTATTGCCGGCATGGACCTGTGTGCCCATCTGCGTGACCAGTTTGTTTTTCTTTGCCACTTCGGCCGTCATACGGGCCTCGTAGACACTGTGGGTGAGCGGCTTTTCGCAATAGCAGTGCTTGCCCATCTTCATTGCCATCACGCCGGCCGGGGCGTGGGTGTGGTCGGGCGTACCGATCACCACCGCGTCGATCTGCTTGTCCATCTCGGAGAGCATCTTGCGGAAGTCTTTGTACCGCTTGGCCTTGGGAAAGCGGTTGAACGTGCCGGCGGCACGTTTTTCGTCCACGTCGCACAGGGCGACTAGGTTCTCGGCGGCGCAGCCGCCTACGTTGGCGGCGCCGCGGCCGCCCACGCCAATCCCGGCGATATTGAGCTTCTCGTTGGGCGATTTCTCATCGGCCCAAGCAACGGTGCTTCCGGCAGTCCAGACCCCGACGCCGGCCAGGGTGGTGTTACGCAACATTTCACGACGGGTGAGTTTCGGCATGACAGGTTCTCCTATTGAGGGTTTGTGGTCGTGATCTTACACTTTCCCACGGCCAATACATATTCTACCATGAGAAACCACTGATTGTGAATCCCCCGCCCGACAATCTGGCCGCCGCGATGGCCCGGCACGGTATCGAACTGCCCGGACCGCAGGTGGACCTTTTGGAGCGGTACTGCGAGCTGTTGTGGGAGTATAACGCGAAGATCAACCTCACGCGCCACACCAACTACGAGATATTCGTTGCCCGCGACCTGGTCGACAGCCTGGCCTTTGCCGAGTTTCTACGGTCGGGCGAGAAAATCCTCGACGTGGGGACCGGCGGCGGCGTGCCGGGCGTGGTGCTGGCGATTGTCCGCAGCGATCTGGACGTGGTGCTTTGCGAATCGGTGGGCAAGAAGGCCCGGGCGGTGGCTGAGATCGTCGGGCGGCTAGGGCTGAAGGTGCCGGTGTTTCACGGCCGGGCGGAAGAGTTCCTGGCAGACCGGAAAACCAACACGCTGGTGATCCGCGCGGTTGCCCAACTGCCGAAACTGCTCAATTGGTTCCAGCCCCACTGGGACTCTTTTGACCGGATGCTGCTGCTCACCGGGCCCTCCTGGGTCGGGCAGCGCGGCGAGGCACGGCATCATGGGCTGCTGCGCAACCTGGCCTTGCGCAAGCTGGCCAGTTATCCCCTGCCGGGCACAAAGTCTCAGAGCGTGTTGTTGCAGATATGCCAGAAGGGAAAGCCGAAAGCTGAAAGCTGAAAGCTGAAGGCTGAAAGCTCATTGGGTGCGCCAGAATCCTGGCATGAAGAGGACTACAATCACGAAGATTTCCAGCCGGCCGATCATCATCAGCCAGATGAACAGCACCTTGGTCCACCAGTGGAAGTTGGTGTAGTTTTTCGTAGCGCCGATCACACCCAGGCCCGGGCCGATGTTGTTCAGCGTTGCCGAGACACAGGCGGCCGCGTCGATCAGCTTGTGTTCGATCAGGTGTCCGTGGTCGGTCCAGGTATCGTCGGGCTCGAAGGTGATGGTGAACAGCCAGCTTGCTACGAAGATCGCCGCGATCAGCCCGAAGTATACCAGGATGTTCTTGCGAAGCTCCTGCTCCTCGACCGGTTTGCCGGCCAGGCGGAGCGGCCGGACGACGGTGGGATGGAAGGCTTGCTCGACTTCCAGCCGGAGGATTTTTACGAACAGGATATGGCGGATCACCTTCAGCCCGCCGCCTGTGCTGCCCGCACAGGCGCCCACAAACATCAGCAGCAGTAACACCCCTCGGGCAAAGCTGTTCCATAGGTCGAAGTTGTCGGTGCAGAACCCGGTGGTGGTCATGATCGAGACGACCTGAAAGAGTCCGTAGCGGAAGGCGTTCCTGTGGTGATCGAAGTCGCCGTAGTACAGGCCGAAGCCGGCTACCATAATGGTCACCACCAAGATCACGCTGAGGTAGGTCCGCCACTCGATGTCGGCCAGCAGCCGCCCGGGCCGAAAGATCAACACGCAGTACATCAGCATGAAGTTGGTGCCGGCCAGTAGCATGAACAGCACGATGGTCATTTCGATCAGGGGTCCGTTCAGTCCGGGCACGGTGGCGAAATGGCCGATGCTGGCGTTGTAGGTGCTGAACCCGCCGGTGGCCATGGTCCCGAAGGCGTGGCAGAAGGCGTCGAACGCGGAAAGCCCTTCGGCAAGCAACAGCATGGTCAACAGGCCGTTCAGCCCGGCGTAGATCAGGAACAGCACCCAGGCGGTGTGCTGGGTTCGGGCCTGTGGGGTGGAGTGGCTTGGACCGGGCATCTCCGCCCGCATCAGGGCCTTGCCCGCCGAGCCCTGGCCCAGGATCACCACAAACAACACGATGATTCCCAGGCCGCCCAGAAAATGGGTGCTGCTGCGCCAGAAGAGGATACATCTGGGGACCAGTTTGGGGTCTTGAAGTTTGGTCAGCACCGTGGCCCCGGTGGTGCTGAAGCCCGACTGGGCCTCGAACATGGCGTCAACTACGGTCATCTGCTTTTCAGGCGTGCAGCAGGTGCCGCTGAGTATGTAGGGCAACGCGCCCAGCAGGGTGGCCATCACCCAGCTCAGTCCGACCACTGCCATGGCCTCTTTGCGGAACAGTTGCCCCTGGCTGTTGCGTCCCAGCAGTCGCAGTGCGGCGGCCACGGCGAAGCAAATGGCCATCGCGCCGAGCAGGCCGAGGAAGCCTGGCCGCTCGTGCTGCCAATTGCCGCCGCAGACCGGCAACGCCCAGGGCAGGCTGAAGGCCATCGACCCGCCAATCAGCACCGCCACGAGACTTAGGAGTCTGCACAGGAGTGGTTTATTCATTATTTGCTGCTTAGGCAACCGCCGCATTCATCGCGAATATCGAATATCGAACAAGGAATGTCGAAGGATGAAATCAGGCAGAAGGCAAAACAGCAATGGCACTTCGTACTTCGATATTCCTTGTTCGATATTCGATATTCATTCACCGGTCGCGGCTTTATGGTCTATTGGCGCTGAACATCTTCACCGTCTGCTCGAATGCTGAGGTGCCGACCAGGGCCACCACGGTGTCGCCGGGAGAGAAGCAATCGTCGGCACCTGGCACCATCACGTAGTTCTCGCGGATCACCGCCCCGATCAGACACTGCGGCGGGAGGTCCAAAGCGGCCAATACGTGCTCGGTGGCCGGGGCACCTTCTACCACCTCGATCTCCAAGATTTCGATTCCGTTGTCGGTACCCAGCTTAGTCCGGGAAATCACGGCACCCGTGTTCAGAAACCCCATGATCTGCCTGGCGATCACCTTGCGCGGGCTGACGGCGTGATCTATGCCCAGCTTGCCGACCACGTTGGCGTAGTCTGGCCGGGTGACGATGCACATGATGGTCTTGGCGCCCAGTTCACGGGCCTCGACACAGGCCATGATGCTGTCTTCGTCGTCGCCGGTGCAGGCCACAAACACGTCGGCGCTGCCCACCCGCTCCTCTTCCAGGCTCGCTCGGCGCTGGGCGTCGCCGTTTACCACCGTGGCCTGCTTCAGATGGGCCGCGAGGAACTCGCAACGCTCGCGGTCCTTTTCCATCAACAGCACGCCGAAGCGGCGACCTTCCAGCACACGAGCCAGGTGATAACCGGTCTCGCCGCCGCCGGCGATCACCACGGCCAGCTTCGGCGGCGGCTCCGTCTGGAACGACTGTCTGACCTGATCGATGTCTTCTCGGGTGCCGATCAGCGTTATCCGGTCGCCGACGGCCACGCGGTCCTCGGCGGTGGCGATCCGCGTCTTGCCGTTGCGAAAGATCGAGCCAAGACGCACGCCGGCCGGCAGCTTGACGTCCTTCAGCGGAACACCCACCGCGGAAGTCTTTTCGGTGACCGCCAACTCCTGCATTTCCAACTCGCCGCGGGCGAAGTTCTCCACCGCGATCGCTCCCGGATGGCGGATTTCCCGGGCAAGCTCCATCGCCGAAAGATGCTCCATGCTCAACAGCCGGTCGATCCGGAAGTGACGCTGGTAGTCGAACGTGCTCAGGTCGCGGAACACTGGGGCGTAGACCCGGGCAACCGTCCGCCGGGCGCCCATCTCCTTGGCCATGCTGGCGGCGATCATGTTCACTTCGTCGTTGCCGGTTACCGCCAGGCACAGGTCGGCGCCGAGCACCTCAGCCTGGAACAACACGCTCGACTGGGCGGCCGACCCGGTCACTGCGCGGACGTCCAACTCGTCGTTCACCCGGCGGGTGCACGCCGGATCCTGGTCTACCACCGTCACGCTGTGGCCGTCCCGGCACAAACGATTGGCGATAGACGTACCCACCGTACCAGCACCCAATACCACGATTCTCATTGACGCAACCTCACAACCACCAGGAAATAAGCAGCATCAACACGAAAATCACGGCCATGAAACCGATGATCCAGAGCCCGACCCGCACCGCGTGGGTAAGGATCGGAACCACCTGTTCGTGTCGGGTAGCCGCATATACCAGGCTCACCACGATGATCAACGGCAACGCGTACCACAAGTGGTTGTCGATCCCGGCGGCAAATAGGGCACTGTACATAGTTACAACCTCGTTTAGCCTCGGCGTCCACGCCGGGAAAACACGCCGCGTGGACGCGGCGGCTAAACTTTTTTCCTTTCGCCAAACACCGGGCCGCCCCACGCGTCGTAAATCGCCAGGATGTTCAACAACCCGGCGATCATGGTGTAGACCGTCCCCAAATCGAAATAGTAGTGCAGGCGTTCGTGGAGCGTGTTGGCGGTTGGCTGATCGAAGTTCGGATCGATGGGTTTGCCATAGCTGTCGAGCTGCGGCGGACCGGCCGACTGGGCCCGGGGCGGGGCCATGAAGCCGCCGAGCCAGACCTTCTTCAGGCCCTCCATCCGACCGGCCTGGACCAACGCCGGCACGGCGGGTAGTCCAATGCCCACCTGGCACAGGTAAGGCAGCCGCTTCTCCTGGCCCCATGAGAAGTATACCACCCGGCCCCACCCAAGCTCCTTGCTGCCCCCCAGGTACAGTCCATACACGAACGTCCCCATAATGCAGACAAAGAACAAGCCGGCCTTGACAATCCGCCCCTGGTACAAATGGCCCAGCCCAGGAACCAACCACGCCAGAAACGCGGCCAAAGCCGGGTCTTTCAGATCGACTGATTGTTCGGAGTCTGGCTGTTCGGACATAGCTATCACCTATCAACCCTTTCTATTCTAGCTCCCAATCCCCAATCCCCAATCCCTAACCCCTACACATGCACCGGCAGGGGCAGCATCCACTGTTCGAACACCGCGACGACGTTCTGCAGCGGGACGTTCGGCTCCCACCGGTACTGGGCAATTACGCCGCCGGTGCCGAAATCCAGGGCCTTGCGGACCCGGCAGACCGCCTCGGCAATCTGGTCGCGGGTACCGCCGGGCAAGATGTGTTGCCGATCGATCCCACCCCAGAAGGTGACCCGGCCCCGGAACCGCTTGGCCAGCCGCTCGACGTCCGTCACCGACAGTTGCAAATTGATCGCATCGACGCCGGTCCGAACCAGGTCGCCGAATATATCGGAGATGTTCCCGGTCGAGTGGAAGAAGGCGAACTTGTCTTTGGCATGAAGGATGTCGCAATAGTCGCGATAGAGGGGCTTGAACAGATTGCGCCAGATTTCCGGGTCGATCAGCAGCAAGTCTTGTGAGGCCAGTTGGTCCATGAACTCGACGCCGTCGACCTCCGTTTCCGCCCACATTTCCATCTCCTGGCAGAAGAAATCGTGCAACATCGCCAGCAGGCTGCGGATCTCCGCGGTTCCGGCGGCCAGATCGGCGCAGGCGGCTTCGGTACCCCGGAGCAATTGCAGGCGCTGGAAAGGTCGGGTTTCGGTCCAGGCCAGCACGAAGCGGCTGGTGGTCTGGCAACTTCGATTCACCCGGCCAAGTTTGGCCCCGGTAAGCAGCTCGAATGGGGGCCGGTATTCTGCGATCTTGGACTGATCTGCCAGGGGCGGCCGTCTGAGTTGGCCGATCGCACCCCGCTGGGGCACGTGCCAGGTGCAGCCCCAGGCATCGGTGTACAGGCCCACCCGATGGGGTTTCCCCTCGCACCGCTCACCTGCTGGATACTTGAACTCCGCCGCCACGATGTCCTTCGGATAGCGGATATTGATCTCGGCCAGTTCGTCGGCGCGGGAGATTTCCACCTCGGGCGAGCACCACAAATCCCGTGGCACCCGATCGACCGGTTCGTGGTTGAGTGTCCTAATGACCAGATCTCGGGACGTCATCGTGAGGCCCTCGTGTTGGTTGGTATCGGCTGGTGAACACCACAATATCCGTCTTAGGATAACCGCAGTCAAGACGCCTCCGCCAGGTCTGTTGACGGGATGCCGGCGCTTAGCTAACCTGTTTCAGAATCAGTTAACCGCCCGCGCAACGCGTCGCGGGAATGTACCCGCGGGGCGTTGCCCCCCGGCTATTGTCGAGAGTCACGCGAAAACTCCATTTAGCTGAAATGCTGCTGTTTTTGGAGACGTGATGAGTTCCTGCGACGTCTTCATGGTCGCCTGTTCGGCCCTGTTCACCGAGAACGTCTACCACAAGCTCATTGCCCGCCATGCCGGCGACCGGCACTATATGTTTGTCGGCCGCCTGGTGTCGGTGCTGGTGGTGGCCGCGGGTATTATCTTCGCTTTCAGCCTGGAAAGCGTGGTTACGGGTCTGGAGATCTTCTTGAAGGTCTCGGCGATGATGGGCCTGGCATTCTGGATCGGCCTGTTCTGGTGTCGGGCCACACCGGCCGCAGCTTGGGCGCGTAGTACTACAACGCTAGGTTCAACTGATCTACCGTTTAGCCGCCGGGCTTGCCCGACGCGTTGGTAGGTGTCAATACGCTCGAACGCAAACGCGCCGGGCAAGCCCGGCGGCTAAACAACTTGCCAAGGCCGGTATGGGGGACTAGGCTATAGATTGACGTTCCATGGTTTCTTTCCCAGGAGGTTGTCATGATTCGCACGTTGTTTGTTGCCGTTTGTTTGTTGTTTGTTGCTCTGCCGGTCGCCGCTGAGGACCTCAAGGTGCTGCCGTCGAGCTTCGACGGCACGACGTCCAGTGGCATGGTGCACGACTACCTCATGCAGGAGGCTCAAAAGGCCTTTGACCGCCGGGATGCCGAGTATGAGAAGCTCAAAACGCCCGAGCAACTCGCCGCGTACCAGCAACGGATGCGGCAGTTCTTTGTGACCAAGTTGGGCGGGTTCCCCGAACGGACACCGCTGAACCCGCAGGTCGTCGCCAAGGAAGACCGCGACGGCTATCGCATCGAAAAGATCATCTTCGAGAGCCAGCCGAAGCATTTCGTCACCGCGGTCCTCTACCTGCCCGAGGCCGAGCCGCCATACCCGGGCGTGCTGGTCCCATGCGGGCATAGCTACAACGGCAAGGCGGCCGATCCATACCAGCGAGCGAGTATCCTGCTGGCGAAAAACGGCATGGCCGCCCTGTGCTACGACCCGATCGATCAGGGCGAGCGGTTCCAGTTGCTCGATGCCGACGGGAAACCGCTGGCTGCCACAACAAAGGGCCATACCATGCTGGGCGTGGGCAGCATCCTGGTGGGACGAAACACGGCCACCTACCGTATCTGGGACGGCATGCGGGGGATCGACTATCTGCAAAGCCGCCCGGAAGTCGACCCCGAGCGGATCGGCTGCACCGGCAACTCCGGCGGCGGCACGCTGACCAGCTACCTGATGGCGCTGGACCAGCGGATCAAGTGCGCAGCCCCAAGTTGCTACCTGACCAGCTTCCGCCGACTGATGGAAACCATCGGACCGCAGGACGCCGAGCAGAACATCCACGCCCAGATCGCATACAGAATGGGCCACGCCGATTACATTTTGATGCGGGGCCCCGAAGCCGACGTTGATGTGTGTCGCCACACGCGATTACTTCGACATCAACGGGGCCTGGGCCAGCTTCCGCCAGGCCAAGCGGTTTTACACCCGGATGGGATTCGCCGAACGGGTCGACCTGATCGAAACCGACGCCAAGCACGGCTTTTCAACGCAGTTGCGCGTAGGCGCGGTCCGCTGGATGCGCCGCTGGCTGCTGCACCTCGACGATGCGATCACCGAGCCGGAGAGCAGCATTGCAACTGACGAGCAAATGTATTGCACGCCTCGCGGCCGGGTCATGTTCCTCGAGGGCGCCCGAACTGCCTACGACATCAACATGGACCTGGAAAAACAATTGGCCAAGGCGCGGAAGGAGTTCTGGCAACAAACCGACAAGGCCAAGGCGCTCGACGAGGTCCGCAAGATCACCGGCATCCGCAAGCTGGCCGACTTGCCCGAGCCGGAAGTCGAGAACAAAGGTACAATCCAGCGCGAAGGTTACCGGATCGACAAGCTGGTGCTAAAGCCCGAGCCGGGTATCTGGCTGCCGGCGCTGGCCTTTGTGCCGGAGGGTCGCAGCGGCGAGGCTTATCTTTACCTGCACGCAGAGGGCAAGCAGGCCGACGCGGCGCCCGGCGGCCCTATCGAGAAGCTCGTAGCCCAAGGACACGTGGTCCTGGCAGTCGATCTGCGAGGGTTCGGAGAAACCCAAACGACCGGAAAGGCCAACTGGGCCCCATATATCGGCCCTGGATGGGCCGATATGTTCCTAGCCTACATGTTGGACAACTCGTCGTATCTAACCATGCGAGCGGAAGACGTGCTGGTGTGTGCTCGCTTTCTGGCCGGGTACCAGACCGGCGAGAAACCGCAGAAGGTCCACCTGATGAGCATCGGCCGTGTCGGGCCGGCGGCACTGCACGCGGCAGCGCTGGAGCCGCAGTTGTTCGCCTCCATCACCCTGAAAAACTGCCTTACTTCGTGGTCCGACGTGGTACACAAACCGTTGGCCAGGAACCAGCTTATCAATGCCGTCCACGGCGTGCTGAAGACCTACGATCTGCCCGATCTGCTGGCAACGCTGCCGAAGGAAAAGGTCACAGTAATCGAACCGCTCGATGCAACCGAGCAGCCGGTGGGTGGCGGGTAGTGGATAGTG
>JAUWHT010000428.1 GCA_030605745.1 Pirellulales bacterium
GCACCTCATTTCCAGTGAGGCCGCTAGCCATTCGCTTACCCTCCATTGGCCACCTTAGCGCCGCTGATAAGGTCGATGAACTCCTGGTTCGAGCTGAATTTGGCCAGCTTGGAGGTCAGTTGCTCCATGGCGTCGACGTGGTGCATAGTGGAGAGCGTGCGGCGGAGCATGGTGACTGCGTGTAGCGTTTCCGGCGAGAGCAGCTTCTCCTCGCGGCGGGTGCCCGACTGGCTGATGTCGATCGCCGGCCAGATGCGGCGGTCGGCCAGTTTGCGGTCGAGCACCAGTTCCATGTTGCCGGTACCCTTGAACTCTTGGAAGATCAGCTCGTCCATCCGGCTGCCGGTGTCGACCAGCGCGGTGCCGACGATGGTCAGCGAACCTCCCTCTTCAAATAGCCGGGCGGTGGCGAAGAGCTTTTTAGGGATATCCATGGCCTTGATGTCCACTCCGCCGCTCATAGTTCGGCCGGTGTTGCCCACCCACTTGTTGAACGCTCGGGCCAGCCGGGTGATCGAATCCATCAGCAGGACCACGTCGCGGCCCATTTCGGCCAGCCGCTTGCAGCGTTCCACGACAAGTTGCGAGAGCCGCACATGGCTTTCGATGTCGCGGTCGAGACTGCTGGCAGCGACTTCACCGTTGACCGCCCGGATCATGTCGGTAACTTCCTCCGGCCGCTCGTCGATCAACAGGACGATCAGCTTGATGTCGGGGTAGTTGGTGGAGATACCCAGACTGATGTGCTGCAGGAGGATAGTCTTGCCGGCACGCGGCGGCGAGACGACCAGTGCCCGTTGACCTTTGCCCAGAGGTGTCAGCAGGTCCATCACTCGGGTGGTCATCGGCTCTGGCCCGACTTCCAGCTTGAGCCAGTGTTCGGGGTTGATTGGAGTGAGGGAATCGAAGGTTTTGACGTTTACGTAGTCTTCTGGTTTCATGCCGTCGACGTCGGTGATTTCCTTCAGGCGGGGTCCCTGCTGTCGGCGTCCCGGCTGGATCATCCCCTGGATCAGCACGCCCTCGCGCAGCCCGAACTTGTCGATCATGCTGCCGGGTACGAACGGATCGGTCATTTCGCGCGTATAGTTGGACTTCGGATCGCGGAGGAACCCGTAGCCGTTCGGGTGCATTTCCAGTACACCCCCGCCCGGCTCGACCGGCCCCGGTTCGCCGTTATCAGCAGCTTCATCGACGCGATTGTTGCCGGTTGGGCCTCGATACGGTCGATTGCGGCCGCGTTGGCTACTGCTGCTGCTGCCGCCGCGAGGGTAATATCCTTGCGAGCCGGTTCGGCCGCGTGGACGGCTTTTTTTCCGTTTTGTCATGTTGCACCTAAAGAAGCCCCCGAAGCGCTACCGCACAATCGGAGCGCGACGCCTGGGAACCCCCAAGCCAGATCGGATGTTCGCTTCTGTAGCCGAGCACCCTTAACCAAGAAGTCAATTCTCGTCCCGCGACGAAAATCGCTGTGCCGTCAAGCAGACCGCCGCATGAAACTCAGGTCGAGAAGCGTCTGCTGTCCCCTGCCGGAGAAAACCCTTCTGCGACAGGGCGGCCCGAAGATTCAAGTTCGTGGGCCAAAAAACGCCTGCCTGACAGGCAGAACTCATACTACCGCTATCTTAACTATTTGTCGGTCTGTGTCAAGCCACGAGTCGACAATTGTGGCTGATACGGGGAAAATCCTGTCCAAACCCCCCCATCCTGTCTAAACGGGCATCACCAAATTGGGCCAATCAGAGCCCATACCCTACTTCCATATACATTATCTTTTCCTTCCTTTCAAGTCGAATATTGATTTTCGCACCACTTCGCACACCCGGCTTCCGATAAATAGATGACGACGGGGGTCGGATACCTGCTGTTTCTCGTGCGAGGCTGCATAAAATGCGGACAAGATACTCGTTTCTTGGAATGGCGGTTGGGACCTTGTTGTTTTCCTCGCTGTTTTCTTCTGCGGTCACGGCCCAGCAGCCCATACGATGGCAGCCGACCCTCGATAGTGCCAAGCTGAGGGCAGCCCAGACGAATCGCCTGGTTCTGATCCACTTCTGGGCCCCCTGGTGCGGGGCCTGCCGAAGAATGGAGCAGGAGGTTCTCGGCCAGCCGAGTGTGGCCTCGGCGCTTCAGGCGAACTACGTCCCGGTGAAGATCAACACCCAGCACTTCCCGGCCACGCCCCGGCAATACGGCGTAACCGCCTTGCCCGCCGCCGTCATCATCACCCCGCAGGGCCAGCGGATCGCAACTCTGACCGGCATGATCGGTGCGTCGCAGTACGCGGCACGGCTCAGCCGGGTGGCGTCGGACGTAAAGGCGCGTGGTATCGGGGCATACGCCCGGATTCCGGGCGGAGTTGCTCCGCGCAGGCCGGCCCCGCGTGGACCGGCTCCGCATGGACCGGCCCCAGACCCGGTGGCCCAAGCCAATCGACCACCCAGCATGGCTAGTTCCCAACCGCCGCTCGTGCCGCCGCCGGCCCGGCACAAGCCGCCCTCGGGCAACCCTCCCTTGGGCCTGGACGGCTACTGCCCGGTCCAATTGATCGACGACATGAGCGTGAACAAGCCCCAGTGGACGCCTGGCGACCGCCGCTGGGGCGCGATCCACCGCGGTCGGACCTACCTGTTCGCCGGCCCCGAGCAACAGCACCGGTTCCTGGCCGACCCGGACCGCTACGCCCCGGTGCTCTCCGGAAGCGACGTGACAGCGGCGATCGAGCAGAGCCAAATGGTCCCCGGCCGCCGCGAGCACGGGGTCCTGTTCGGCACCCGGATTTACCTGTTCGCCAGTGAAGCCTCGCTAGCGAAGTTCCGAGCGAACCCCAACAGCTACGCCAACCACGCCCTACAGGCCATGCAGGTCGGCGTGATTCTGAGCCGGCAGCGGCGTTAAGCGTTCAGTTTTCAACTAAACCCTTTCCCCCCTTTCCTCCTTGTCACCTTGGTATTGATCCTGCGTGCATCGTGCAATACAATGCCATTATGAAGGATATTCCATCGGGCATGTTGGACGAGATCATCAAGCGGCTAGTTGAGGCGCTGGATCCGCTGGAGATTTATCTGTTCGGGTCGCACGCACGTGGCGCTGCGCATTGTCACAGCGACCTGGATATTCTAGTCGTAGTGCCCGACGGTGCAGGCGACCGGCACGAGTTAGCCACCCGCGGTGACTCAGCCCTGTGGGGGCTGTTGGTGCCGGTCGATATTGTAGTGTTTCACCGCAGCGAGATGGACAAATGGGTCCCTGTCCGGCTTTCGCTACCCGGAACGGTGGCGCGACGAGGGAAACGGTTGTATGTCGCCTGAAGTCGAGCTGATTCGGCAGTGGACACAGTTTACCGGGAGGTGGAGTTCGAGTGGTCGCACCGAATCCGATACCTTCTGAACCTCTGCGCCGAGCGTGACTCCTCGTTCACTAAGTGGCGTGATGAGGCTGAACCGCTTACCGAGTATGCCGTCCAGTTCCGCTATCCCCATCCCGATCCTCTTCCAACGGCTGAAGAGTCTTCGGCGGCATTGGACGTTGCGCGGCGGGTCTATCGCTTCGTGCTTGATCGTCTGCCGCCGGAAACACACCCTTTGCCATGAGCTGAGTTTTGGCAAATATCCCCGCCCCCCGGCCTGCCGCCAAAACTCCACGGCCGCGCGCTTCAGCCGGATGAACCAGACATCCTTTGCGTCTTTGCGCGAGGTGGAAGTGTGAATGAGTGTACCATCTATCTTTCTCCCGGGCTTCTTTCGGGCCGGCTGACGGGCAATTGCCGGATGCCCTCGTTTAGGTTACTTAGCTTTCGAAAGTTGTTGTAGATGAGTCAAGTTTTATTGGGGTTCAGGATTCTTGTGTGTAATCGAATACGGTTGGAAGCAAAATCCTGAACCCTGAACCCTTGACAACTTTGGTTGCGGCCGCAGGCCGCGTTAGGTGGGAAATCTGGGTCAGAACCTGCTGTCGTCGATCACCTCTCCGTCCTTGCGGTTGCCCAGCCGATAGTGGACATCCAGGTCGATCGAATAACTGATCGTGCGGACCGAGCCGTCGCACAATACGACGTTGAACACGCCGGCATGGGCGCTGCCGTACACGTTGCCGCCGCCGTAGCCCCGTTGGTCTTGTCGGGGTGGATAGCTGGGACCGGCCCAGCGTTCGACGTCTTGATTGCCGCCCATGTACATGCCCTCGTTGTCGCCCCCGTCCCACCCGGTCGTGTAATGGTTGGGGTTGATGTACTTCTCCCCGAACAGGTAGGTGTTGCTGGTGCCGTCGCGGATGTGGGCGATGGATGTCATGCTCCCTGCACAAAAAATGCCGGTGGCCATCGCGCGAATCTTGGCCCAGTTGGCCTCTGCGGCACTCGATACACCGCTGGGGTAGTCGTACGGCCCCCCCCAGGCGAAAGTGGAACCGCCCGAACCGGGGCAGGTCCACACCGTGCCGGCGTTGCCGGCGTAATCGGCCCGGGCAATCGCGGGGGTCGAATCGGCGTAGTAGGGCTCGCGGAAGTGGGTCCACCCACCACTTTCGGCACTCGTCAGGGCGTAATACGCCTGCGCCCGGCGCCGGCTTGGGCAGTTCATTACCGAAAGCGGCGTGGCAATCATTTGCGACGCGGCCGCCGTCTTAGTAGGCGTCGTCGAGGCCGTTCTCCCCGCTTGCAACTGGTAGAGTACTTCCTGCTCCAGATAGGGCAGCATGTTAAAGAACGGCCCGCCCGGCTGACGCCAGTCGGTACCCTTGTCGGGATCACCGATCCAGAAAAAGCCCCAGCCGCCGGCCGGAAAATGCCCCATGGCAGCGTGATGGTTATGCGCCGCCAACCCAAGCTGCTTCAGATGGTTCGAGCACTGCATTCGCCGCGCCGCTTCCCGGGCCGACTGCACGGCCGGCAACAACAGCGCGATCAGGATACCGATGATGGCTATCACCAC
>JAUWHT010000326.1 GCA_030605745.1 Pirellulales bacterium
CGCTGCAACACTTTACCCCCCCCCCCCCCCAAAATGGGCATGGGCCGGGCGGGTTTTGGGTTTCTGGGGTTTGACAAGGTTGCACCGGATATGGTATTCTCAAGGTTGTGCTAGCATTTGTTGTTGAGGATCGAGGCCTCTGAACCTACCATAAGGCTCAACCCCTCGAAAAGTGCGGAGTTCGCACCTAAAAACGGAAGAGCCACATTTGTTCATCAGTCGCCGTCTGGAGCACTTGGCCGAAACCCCATTCTTTGATAAGTTTAGTGGGTTGGTTGTGGCGCGACCACGACCACCGGTCGCGGCTTTGTGGTTACGAGTGGAAAGCATCTGAAGGGAGGTTGTCATGAGTAGTGAGAGAACCGGTTTAGCCGAAACGCGCCGGCGTTTTCTTAAGACGACTGCGGTGGGAGCGGTCGGGTTTGCCTTTGGGCAGAATGCTCTCGGCCAATTACCGACAGAGGGCAAGCTCGGCGGCCTGACCAAGCTGTCCGAACACCTGATCGTTTACCACGGGCCGATCAATGTGGGCATCGTCCGCGACGGCCAAAAGGCACTGCTGATCGACTGCGGCGACGGAAGTGTCGCCGATGTGCTGTCAGAGCGGGGCATCACATCTGTGGATCAAATTATTTTCACGCACCACCACCGCGATCAGGCCTGTGGTGCATATACGTTCGCAGCCGGTGGCGCTCGGATCGGCGTTCCCGCTGCCGAACGCGACTGCTTCGACAAAGTGGCTGCCTATTGGAACAACCCCAGGAACCGCTGGCGCCTCTACAACAACCTCCATCCCCACCACCTGATGCTTGCCGAGCCGGTGCGCGTGGATACCGCTTTCGAGGACGGCCACGAGATGACTTGGGGGCCTGCAAAGATCAGGGTGCTGGCTACCCCGGGCCACACCGACGGATCGGTGAGCTACCTGGTCGAGGTGGACGGCAAGCGGACCGTCTTCTGCGGCGACACTATCTACGACGAAGGCCAGGTGTGGGACATCCATAGTATGCAAAAGGGTTCCCAACGGGGTAAGAGGCGGATTAGCGATTACCACGGCTTCCTCGGCAGCCGTCCCCAGTTGACCGCGAGCCTCGGCCGCATCAAGGACACCAGGCCCGACGTGCTGGTCCCCTCCCACGGCCGCATCATGGCCGATCCGCCAAAAGCCATCGACACGCTCGTTGCCCGGCTGGATGTCTGCTACGACAGGTACGTGGCCATCTCGGCACTGCGGTACTATTACCCCGAATTGTTCACCGAATATGCCGGCAAGAAGGACCACATGCCGATCCGCGAGGGCAAACCGCCGCCGGATTGTCTGCGCCACTTCGGTACTACTTGGATGCTGGTCTCCAAGGATAAGGCGGCCTTTCCTATGGACTGCGGCAGTCCCAAAGTCATCGAGTGGATCCAAGGGCTTTTGGACAAGGGCGAGATTACGAAGGTCGATGGCTTTTGGGTTACCCACTACCACTGTGACCACGTCGACGCCATTCCGGAATTCCAAAAGGCGTTCGACTGCCCCTGCATCACCGACCGACACGTGGCAGAGGTGATTACCAACCCGATGGCCTGGCGGCTGCCGTGCCTCTCTCCGAGCAAGGCCCGAGTGGACCGGGTCACCAAAGACGGCGAGTCGTGGCAGTGGCACGAGTTCCGTTTGACCGCCTATTTCTATCCCGGCCAGACGCTGTACCATGCGGCGCTGTTGGTAGAGGGTCAAGGAGTGCGGATGTTCTTTGTGGGCGACTCGCACACGATGGCCGGCATAGACGATTACTGTGCGATGAACCGCCACTGGCTGGGCCGGGGCGTAGGGTTCGACTACTGTATCGCCCTGATCGAGAAGCTCAAACCTAGCCACATCTTCAACTGCCACGTTGCGCCCGCCTTCACATTTACCCCGGAGGAGTGCCGCTTTATGCGCACCAACTTGGCCGAGCGCGAGAAGCTTTTCAGCGAAATTGTGCCTTGGGACCACGCCAACTACGGGATGGACGAACCGTGGGTCCGCTGCTTTCCCTACGAGCAGAACGCCACGGCGGGCAGCAAGGTGGACCTGAGCGTAGTCGTCACCAACCACTCGGCAAAGCCCCGCACGGCCGTTTGCCGTGCTGTGCTTCCCCGGACCTTCGGCGGCAAGACTACCAACTGGGTGAGTGTCGAGATTCCCGCCAAGACCGAAGGCGAGGTGCGGCTGTCGTTCCAAGTACCGGCCGGCGTCAAACCCGGCCGATACGTGATTCCCATCGACCTGCGGTACGGCAAATGGGTCCTACCGCAGTTTACCGAAGCGATTGTTGTCGTGTAGGGGTACGTTACATGCGTAATTGCTCTTGGGAATAACTCATCCGCCGGTTGCTACAAACAACAAGCAGCCAGTGCGATTATTGGCGGCAGCGCGCCAGCAACTCGACAAACCGGGCCTTCATCTCGGGTCCGCCCAACTCGGGATGCAGGAGCTGCAACAATGTGATGATCTTGGCCGCCTGCTGCTTGTTGCCCAGGCGGTAGTGCAGCCACACGATCGAGTACTTCGCGCGGAACCAACGTGGGCTGCCCGAGCGGGACTTCTTCTCCAACTCGCGCCACTTCGCCAGGGCCGTCTCCAGCGACTGGCGATCATCTCGGCCGAGCAACAACTGGGCATAAGCCTCCTGGATCACCCCGTCGCGCGGATAGGCTGCTGACAGCGCCCGGTACGCGGCCAGAGCTTCCTCGTCACGGCCGGCCTCGACCAGCGCCTTGGCGTGGATTCTCTGAAAGGTCCGCTCGGCGGCCGACTTCCACTGAGCCGGCGCGTCGCCGGCCCCGCTGAGCGCGGCCGAAAGGACGGCGTCCGCCCGCCCACAGCCGGCCGACGTGTAGTCCAACCGCAGCCGTGCCGCCGCCAACGCGGCAAACCGGTGAAGCGGGCTCCAATGCTCGGGCAGGCGTCCATCCGGGGTCACGATCAGCGATTCGAGCCAGCCGGCCGCGTCGCCGGCAATTTGCTCGGTCGGATGGCCGGCCGCTCTGCACTGCTCGAGCCAGGCCCGGTAGCATCGCGTGGCCGCCCGAACCACCTGGAGGTAGTTCGCATCGTTGGAGGAAACGGCCCGATAGGCACCAATCGCGCCGGGCCAGTCACGCCGGTGTTCGCACAGTTGCCCCAACCGGCGGCGGACACTATCGCTGCCCGGTGCATTGGGCCAGGTCTGTAAGTGCTCTTGCAACATGGCCACGTATTGGTCCAAGGAACCCTGCGGCTGTCCCTTAGCGACCTGGGCCGCGTGATAGATCGCCAGCCGGTGGGCCTCGGCGGCCTTGGGGTGATTGGGCGTTGTCATGGACAACTGCCGATACCGGGCCGATGCCTGCCGGTGCCGGTTGCGCTGGTGCTCGATGGTGGCCCCAATATAGTCCAACTCGAACGCCCGACCCGCGTCACCCTCTTTCGCGGCCAGCGCTGCCGCGCGATCGTACGCTGCCAGTGCATCGTCCGGCCGGCCGCTGCGGAACGAGCCTTCGGCCGCGCGGACCAGCATTGCCAGGTTGCCGCCGTCGGGCGAAGCGCGGACGTACCGGCAGAGCAGCAGTCCGGCCCGGCGGGTCCAGTACGGGCCGTGCATCTGCTCGATCCGCTCGACCATCTCAGTCGCCTTTGCCTGCCACTGGGCGGCCTTGGCACGCTCGCCCGCATCGTCGGCCGCACGCCACACGGCCAGGTAGGCTTCCAGCCAGGCGTAATCCAACTCTGCCGAAGTCGTCCCGTCAATCTGCCGTCGTTGGGAAAGCAGTGAGATGGCTTCGGGCAACCGGCCGGTGGCCAATGCCAGGCGGATCTGTTCCGCCCGGGCACGCAGTTCGACCGAAAGCGGCGGCTGTTGCTCCAGCAGGACATCGAGCATCCGGCGGGCCGCATCATAATCGGCCAGCAGGCGATGACTCTTGATCAGGTCAATGCGGCTGCTGAGCGCCAGCGGATCGGCCGGGTCGAGCTTGGCCAGCGGACCGAGCAGCCTGATCGCTCGGGTCAGCGAATTGGCCCGATCCGCACTGTCGGCGGCGTAACATTGCGCCTGGTTGCGGCGCGCCCGGGCAAGTTGGTACTGAATGTTTTTCTTAAGCGAGGCCAGTTGATCGGCGGAGAGCTGGGCCGGATGGGTGCGGCCGGAGAGATTCCGCTCGCGCAACTGCCGCTCGACTTCGTCGGCCAACTGGCCGAGTTGCCCGATGGCGGCCCGAAGCTGGGACCGGGCCTCATCCAGCAGCGGCCCGGCATCGGCGGTAAGCTGTGCTTCCTGTCGGGTCAGCTCACCCCGGGTCAACAGTCCCAAGGCGCCTTGCAGTCGGACCAGCGGTAGCCGCGAGCTTTGGGGATACTGCCGGGCGAAATCTTCGATCACCCGGCCCGCACGTTGCCAAAGCGGCCCGCGCTGCTTGCCGGGCAAACTGGCGGCCTGCTCGGCCACCGAGCGCGACAACTCGATCACCAGGTCCGCCCGCCTGGACTCGGCCAGGTCTGGCCGCTTGAGCCGCTCGACACAATACGTTTCCGCCAGCCGATACAACCCCCGCTCACGCAGCCCGGCCAAGAACCGCCGGTCGCTGGCACCTTCTTCTGCGGCCGCAAGCGACGCAAGGCCGACAAGCAGGAAACAGGGTGACAATGACCGCGCGCTGATCATGACCGTCACCTCCCCACCGACGCGGCGAACTGAATCCGCTCCAATCCCACCTGCCGGCAGAGGTCGTACAGGTCGATCACGTTCTCCATCGGCACGGCCGGCTCGACGTCGAGGATCACCGGCAGGTCGTCCTTCACGGCTTTGACCGCCGCTAGCACGGCACGGACCTCCGCCAGCGTGTTGTAGTCTCGATCATTGATCTGCCATTGCGCCCGGCCGTCGCGCCACAGGACCTTGACGACGATCTCGTCGAGGTCTTCTATTTCCGGATCGACAGGCACATCGCCGGCGATCGTCCCAGGCAGTGAGAACCGCGTCGGCAGGATCTCCTCGGGCGGCCGAAAACTGGCCGTGCAGACGAAGAAGATCAGCAGCAGAAAGATCACATCGATCATCGGCGTCATCTTCACGTCCAGCCGTCCACGCTGGTCACGATGGTAAAAAGGTCGTCGCATGATGAATCAGCAGAGCACGTTTAGCCGCCGGGCTTGCCCGGCACGTTGGTTGAATACCGAACAACTCCACCATCCACGCGCCGGGCAAGCCCGGCGGCTAAACGGTGTAATCCAATGGTCATTTCCCCACCACCGCAAACGTCACTTTCCATACTCCGGCCTTGGCACAGGCGATCATTATCGGCTCGACCGCACGGTAGGGCACCTTGCGGTCGGAGCGGATGCGGACCTCTAACTGGCCGGCGGTTTTTCTTGCCTCGTAGTCGATCAGTTGGGTCAACTCTGCATCACGCATCAACCGGCCGCCGACCATGATTTGTCCGCCGGCCTGTAGCTCGGACAACACATTGACCACCACGCGTCGCACCTGATCGTCGCCTGTGGGCTGGCCGGTGCCGGCCTCCGGCAGGTTCAACTCCAGTTGCACCTCCTGTTGAGCCAGGTGGCTGGAGACGAGGAAGAAAATGATCAACAGGAACACCACGTCGATCATCGGCGTCATGTTAAAGCCCGGGGCTGCTCGCGACAGATTACTCGGCACCCGCATCAGCGACCTCCTACCGCCGGCGGCGCCGGCGGCGAAGGGCCGACCGCCCGGGCACGCTTCAGCGGCGAGAACACATGCTGGGCGACATACGACGCCTCGGCCACAAGCTGATCCACCCGATTGCGGAAGAAGGCAAACGCGGCCAGCGAGGGGATCGCTACGATCAACCCTTCCACCGTGGTGACCAGTGCCAAGTAGATACCTTCGGCCAGGTCGGCGGCCCGGGCGGCGCCCTGCGTGCCGGCCACCTCGCGGAAGGCGATGATCATGCCGATCACCGTGCCCAGCAGGCCCAGCATCGGCGCGATGTTGCCGATGACCGAGAGGTACTCGATCTTGCGGAACAGCCGGGCCGACTGATCGGCGGCCGCGTCTTCTGCGGCCTTTTCGACCGCCGGCCAGCCGCCGTCGGCCTCGGCTAGCCCGGCCTCGAGCACGAAGCCCAAAAAGCTCGGCTCGCGGCGGCACCGCTGCTGGGCCAGCGCCAGTTTGCCCGCGGCCAAAAGCGCACGGACCTCCTCGCCCAACCCCGGCGGCATCAGCACCGACTCGCGGATCGTCATGATGTGCTCGATCACCAGCGCCACCGCGGCAACCGACAGCAACATGATCAACACGCCGACAGGCCCGCCGGCAGAGAGAATCTCCCAAAACGAGCCGGAATCTACCGCCTCCGTAGCCGGCCCGGCGTCCGGCGGCTGCGCAAAAGCGGCGCAGATTGGAAAGAGCAACACCAAAGCGGCAATCATCGCTACACGAAATGTGGTCTTATACGAGCTAGCCAATGCTTATCCATCCATTCCGAAAATCAATAGTTAGCGCGTGATTGCGAAGGAAATCGAGACCGAGAAGCCCGTCAACGCCTGCACTTGGTGGGAGTGTATGACCCAATACAGGGAAATTTCTGCGTGAATGTCCTAACGCCACAATCTTAGCTACGATGATGCGAGGAGTAAACTCGATTCCACTTCCGGTAGTCATTTCGACGCGATCCAAAACGAGAGCCAAATCGCAACCAACGGCAACTAACAAGCTGGCGTTGATTAACGTGCTGGTGGCACCGGTGTCCAGTGCCAGACGCAGCACCGCACTGCCCGCAGGTCCCTCAACCTCCGTCGGAACAATGATCAGCCCGTCCTCGGGATCAAAGCTGAAACTCATAATACAATGGCCGTATCTTTGGGAATCGTTCCCGTATAGAGGATCGCAAACCGCTTGGGGGGCGATTTGGCCGCCTGGCGGTAAACCTCATCGCGGTCCTTGCTGTGTGCGACGACTTTGCCGGCTTGCACATCAAGAGCTTCGTCGGTCTGCGGGTCTTCGACGAGGACCCATTCGGAGCAGTATTGTGCTTTGATCTCCGCAATTGTCATGACAGTGTCCATCGGTTATGTCCTTTTCGGGTCGTCACAACTCTCGCAACAGATTGCCTGCAAATATCCACTATTTCCGCCGACTAGTCAAGTCGAACAATTGGCCGTTCGTCACACCGGCAGCGGGTGATGTTGTTCCTTGCTCAGCAGTTCGGCGGCGTAATCCAGCGCAGCCCGGATGTCCTCCAAGCTCAGGTCGTAATCCCGTTGGATGTCCTCGAAGCTCATGCCACCGGCCAGGTAGCCGATGACCCGAACTACTGGTACCCGTGTGCCCCGAATAATGGGCTTGCCGTGACAGATTTTCGGGTCAATCACGATCCGATCGCTCATAGGATAGCTCCGTGTTCCATTCCCAGATACAGGGTTATGTGTACCTCCTGAACGCGGAGGATATCTCGAAGGGGGATTTGCCACCACGTTTCAGTTGAATGAGCAACTGTAATTCGTCTGGATCGCTGACGATTTCCCATTTGAGATCAGACAAACCACATATACCTAAATGTTCGTAAAGGTCCACGTAATCATCGACCGAAAGGTCATTCTCGTCAAGGACATGGGCAATGTGAGAGAGCGCCGCCAAACAGGCCAATTTGTTGCGTAATTGTTTCCGTTCTTTTTCTTCTTCTTGGAAGTAATCCCACCCAGAGGTCGTCTTGCCAGAGATCACGCGATTGAACGCTGCATGATCGTCCGGCTCGCCAAGACCGGTTCGGTATCCAAGGATTCGATACGCGCAACGGGACGCAACGGGAACGATCAGGTTGGTGAAGGCAAACGTGAGAACGATGCAGAGGATGCCGAACAGCCAGTGAAACAGAAAGAATGCCACAACGAACAGAGCTAGCATGACGATGGCGAGGATTCCGCCAGTGGTTTGCGTCTGGCTTCCACGTAGATGCAAGTTGAGAACGTAGATGAAGCCGAGGCCGATAAGGAGTGCGAGGTATACGATTTCGGCGACCATGTTGCGCCTCAGCAATAACACGAATGCAGATATCTTCGGACGTGACAGGCAAGCGTTCTTCTAGCCATCTGACGACCAAGTTGGCTGGCATCTCAGGTTACAGGTGTTGCATGTTTGGCAGTGCATCAACATACGGAAACACGAATGAATTAAACAATCGTTTTCCCGCCTCGCCTTCAGCAGTGTCGAATCGCATAGTCATGCTGCACAGCGACCAAGAAGCATCGGTTTCGAACCGTACTTGGTGATCGTGAACAACGATACCAATAACGCCTCGGCCATGCACCCATCCTTTGATCCGTTTAGCGTACCGACACAAGAAACGATTGATTGCCTCCTGGTAGAGAGGAACAAATTCTTCGTCGGGAATAGGCTTTGTGATCCGTTCGTTGTTTGGATTAAGGCCAACGCTTGTGTCGAGTGCGATGACACCCGATAGACCTGATGTCTGAATTTGCTTGGCGGCCTTTGGAATGCGCTTCTGTACCTGGGTTTCACTCTTGATTCGCTTGGCGGCGACGCCAATTTGGACACTTTCGACCGTGCATGTGACGTCGGGTTCTTGATAATCGACGGGAAAGAAACCAGCCGCTTGGCAGATCGCGGCGACGAACAATTCGAATTGCGTATCGCGACCCCTTGATTGTTCGCGATCATCCTGCGGAAGAACAGAGTCATCGGTGAGCTTGCGGAGTAGGCGCTTCAAACCAGGATGACCTGATTTTGCGTGATCTTGCTCAAATACGTATTCGAGCAACTGCATGTCGCGGTCGGCCTCAAGTGCCGTCTCGAAATCTGGGTGATCTGGCTGAATGATTCCTGAAGCGTCCATTAGTACACGCCGCATCCGCATCAGACGCGACTGCGGATGTGGCTCTATGCCAAGTGCGTTGAGCGATGCGATGACGAATTCAGCAATTTCGGTGCGAGTCCGTGGCATTTGAAACGGCGTTGTATTTGGAGCCATGCAACTTCTTATTCTACCCCAATTACCGTTTGTTGGGAATCGGGATCTGATCGAAGGATGTAATTTACCCTCATCTGGCGGTGTCCTCAAGCGTTCGAGGCGGAGTGCCGCAGAAATCTTAACTCGTTCCCACGCTCTGCGTGGGAACGCAGAAAGCGGACGGCGTCATTTGGCCGACCCGACGCGGAGCGTCCAGGTCATGCGTTCCCACGCTCCGCGTGGGAACGAGTGTATATTCGTCATTCGTGCTTCGTCATTCCCTTCAACAGGTTTTGTGCTTCGGCCGCGGCTCGGGTTTCCGGACAGGTTTGGATCAACTCTCGGTAGAGCCTGACTGCTTCTTGGGGCCGGTCGAACTTCTGAAGTGAGCGGCCGGCGGCCAGCAGGGCGGCGGCGGCCAGGGCGCGGTGCTGGGGATAGAGGATCGGCACGTGCAACATGGCCAGGGCGGCTTGCTCCCATCTCTGTCGGTGCATCATGGCGCGCCCGAGCACGAAGTAAGGTCCGGCGGCGAGCGGCTCGGGCAGCTTGTCGATCGCTCGGGTCCAGGCGTCGATCTGCCGGTCGTTCGCGGTAGCCACGGCGGCGCGCCAGGTTTGGGCCATTGCCAGCGTGGCGATTCGCCGGTCGGATGCAGTGGTCAATTCCCGTAGTCGCTTTAGCGCGGCCGGCCGGTCGCGGCTGCTGAGAAGCTGGCTGGCGCCGAGCAGCGCGGCTACAGGTTCATCGCGCAGAAGCCATTGCCGGGCGGCCTGTTCCATGGCGACCGAGGGTTGACCCGGCATCCAGGCCAGCGGGATGCAATCGAAATGGGGTGTGTCCGGGTCGCTGTCGATCAACAACAAGAACGCCTCTCCCGCCCGATCCGGCTGACCCAGCGCGCGATAACACCAGACCATCCGGGCGATGATCTGCCGCCGGACCCAGCGTCGCGGTTCGTCCTTGAGTGCCCGGCGATACAGCGGCAGCGCCTGGTCGAACCGGCCTTGGTCGAACAGCACATCGGCGTCGATCTGCCGGCCGCCGTATTGGGTTTCGATTTTCAGGACCTGCTGGGCCGGAACGCTCCGCCGGCGGCCGGTGGCAAGCTCCAATTGCAACTCGCGGCCCGTGTAATCGAGTATCCGACCGCTGATTTTGGTTCGGCCCTCCATGCTGCCGCCGGCAATAGTCACCGTGTCCTGCGCAGCGGCCGGCGTGAATGAGAAGACAAGGATTGCTAGTAGTCTAAAGGAGCACGAATTCGCGTGGGTGCAAGCACCCACCCTACGCCTAAACGATCGGTGCCTACTTCGAGATGTCGACATACGCGTGCTTGCCGCCGTTCTGTCGGGCGAGTTTGACCAGGAAGTTATCCGGCTTGGTTTGTGGTCCGAAGCCGAACTCGATGGCGTTGATTGTGATGCCGGCGGCGCGGCGCTTGAGCTTGGCCAACTGGCCCGGCCAGAGTTTCGGCTCATCGGCATCGGTGAGGAAGAAGATCACGTCGGGCTGCAAGCTGATGGCTATCATCAGGGCATCTTCATGTCGGGTGGCCCCGTCGGCCGTAATCGAGCCGATGAACTTCGCTGCCAACGCCTTGTTCCGCTCGGTGGCGAAGAACAGTCTGTTCGGCTGACCGGTTGGATTGAATCGCCAGGGCCGATCGTTGTAGAAGATAATCTGGAACTGGTGGGTTTTTCCGAGGCTCTTTAGGCTGGCGATCAGTTGGGCCTTGGCGGCGCCCAGGGCACTGCGGCCGGACCCGCCCATGCTGCCGGAGCGGTCGAAGACGTAGACGAACTTGTAGCCTTCGCCCTGGATGCCGAAGACTGCGGTTCGGGCCTTGCCGCCGATGGCACGTCCCGGGCCGCGCGGGCCGCGAGTGGCCCCGATTGCCCCGGGCACACCGCCCGGTTCCAGCGCGCCCGGACCGATCAGGGTGAAGCCGGCCGGCAGGGCGTCGCTGGGGTCGACCGGCGGCTGGTCGCTGAGGAGTTCTTCCACGCTGCCGGTCGCGGCTGTGGCGGTTGACTGGCCGCCCCCGGTGTCGTCCTCACCTTGATAGTATTGCTCGTCCCCATCCTGGTGCTTCAGCACAATGCCGACCTCGGCGGTCCGCTCGTCGGCGGCACCCCCCACCGGTGTCAGACGAAGCGTCAAACCCAACACCACAATCAGCACGGCGTGCAATAACACCGAGATCAGCCAGCTCGGCAACGTGGTCTGGGACGGAGACATTTGCGGCAGCCAGTTATCGACTATAATTCAGGCAATCTACCTTCTTTTCCTACGGAGCCTATGCCAGTGCGGATCATCAAGTATCCTCATCCGACCCTGCGACACAAGTCCAAACCGCTCCGCCGGGTCGATGCCGAACTGAAGAAGATCATCCAGGAGATGCTGGATTTGATGTGCGCGGATAAGGGCATCGGTCTGGCCGCCAACCAGGTTGATCTGCCCTACCGGCTGTTCGTGGTGAATCTTCAGGCCGATCCGGCGGCCAAGGACCAGCAGTACGTGTTCATCAACCCGGTGATTACTCGCCGCAGCGGGACCGCCGAGGACGAGGAGGGCTGCTTGAGTTTCCCGGAGATCTACGTTCCGGTCAGGCGGTCGGAAAAGATTACCGTCGGGGCCTATAATCTGGCCGGAGAGGAGGTGAGCTACGAATTGAGCGGCCTATTCGCCCGGGCGGTCCAGCACGAAGCGGACCACCTCGACGGCGTGTTGTTTATCGACCGGTTGGGCCCCAGCAGCCGGTTGGCCGTCAAGCAGCAACTAGCCGATCTGGAGACCGAGTTTGCAGCGGACCGCCGTCGCGGCCAGATTGGCGACGACCAGCAGATCGCCGCCCGTCTGGCCGAGTTGGAGGTGCTGAGGACGTGAGGAATCCGCCAAAAAGCCGCGACTGGTGGTCGCGCCAGGACGCCAGGACGGCGCGACCACCGGTCGCGGCTTTTTGTGGTTTGGTTGACCGGCGGAGCAACCGCACCGTACAATGGGGTTCGTGTACTTCATTTCCCGTGCAAAGGAGTCCCTGCGATGATGGCCCGACAACAAGACGAATCCCACCAGCTCAGCCGGCGTGAGCTTTTGGCCTACACGACGGCTTTCGGCAGCACATTCATGGCGGCCCAGGGCCTGGCGGCCGATACGCCGTCGGAAACGGAAGCCCGCCGCAAGGCGCCCGGCAAACGATACGATATGAAGAAGTCGATCAACCTCTGGGCGCTGCCGTATCCGAAGAAGATGTCGCTTAAGGAGTGCTTCCAGCTTTGCAAGGACGCCGGCTTCGACGGCGTCGAGGTCAACTACGCGCTGGAAGGCGACCTTTCACCGAAGGCCAGCGACGCCGATATCCGGGCAATCGGGCAGATGGCTCGAAAGATCAACCTTGAGATCAGCGGCGTTTGCTCGTTCCTGTTCTGGCCCTTTTCGCTCACGCACAACGATCCGATGCGGCGACGACGTGGGCTTGAGTTGGCGATGAAGATGATCCGGGCGGCGCGGCTGTTGGAAACGGAAAACCTGCTGGTCGTACCGGGGGCGGTCTACATCCCCTGGCTAGAAGACGTGCCGCCGGTGCCCAACGACGTGTGCGACCGCCGCGCCAGGGAGGCCATCCGGCGGCTGATCCCCGAGGCCGAGAAGGCCGGCGTGTCGTTGAACATCGAGAACATCTTCGCCAGCGGATACCTGTTCAGCCCGCAGGAGATGATCGAGTTCGTCGACAGCTTCCAGTCGGACCATGTGCGGGTGCACTTCGACAGCGGCAACATCATGCAGTACCAGTTCCCCGAGCACTGGGTCCGGATCCTCGGCAAGCGGATCAAGAACATCCACCTGAAGGAGTACTCGAAGCGAGTGGGCGAGTTCAATCTGGACACGTTCCGCCCGCTGCTGGACGGCACCACGAACTGGCCGGCGGTGCTGGAGGAGTTGGATAAGATCGGCTACCGCGAGTACCTCACGTTCGAGTACTTCAACCCGTTCCCCCACTGGCCCGAGGCCCTGGCGTACCACACGTCCGACGTACTTGACCGGATGCTGGGGCGGAAGGGGTGATTTTCCCGCCGTGGACGGCAGGGCTAAACAGAAACTCCAATCCCCAATCCCTAATCCCCAGTCCCTATGGCTTTGCGTTTGATAATGATGGGCACCGGTCCGTTCGGGGTGCCGACTTTTGGTGCACTGTACGAGACGCGGCACACGCTGGCGGCGCTGGTCACCGGGCCGGTGCGGACGCACCGCGGGAAACAGGTGGCGGCGCAAAGCCCTATCCGCCAGATCGCCGGCGAGCACGGCACGCTCGTTTTCGACCCGCAGGACGTCAACACCGGCGAGTCGCAGGCCCGGTTGGCAGAGTACGCGGCCGATCTGCTTGTGGTTTGCGATTACGGCCAGATTCTCTCGGCCCGGACGTTGGCTGCCACTCGCCTGGGCGGAGTCAACCTGCACGGGTCGCTGCTGCCGAAGTACCGCGGGGCGGCACCGGTGAACTGGGCCATCTACCACGGCGAGACCGAGACCGGCGTGACGGTAATCCACATGACGCCGAAGGTGGACGCCGGGCCGTGCATTGCCCGGGCCGCTACACCCATCGGACCGGATGAGACGGCCGGCGAGTTGGAAGCCCGGCTGTCGCAGCTTGGGGCCCCGCTGATGGTCCGGGCAATCGACGCGCTAGAGCACGGTCAGGCAGAGCCCTTGCCGCAGGACCCGGTCCTGGCCTCCAGCGCGCCCCGACTGAAGAAGACCGACGGGGCGATCGACTGGACCCGGCCGGCCGGGGCGATCAAGAACCAGGTTCGGGCGTTTCAGCCGTGGCCTGGAACCTACACCTTCTGGCACCGCGAAAGCGGCAAGCCCGTGCGGCTGATCCTCGGCCCGGTCTCGGTGGTCGAGAGGTCCGATTTTCCGGGCCCACCGGGCACGGTGTTGGAGGCGGAGGCCGGGCGGCTGGTCGTGGCTGCCGGCCAGGAGGCTGTCGCGCCGCAGAGTGTCCAGCCGGCAGGGAAGAAACTCCTTGGCATCGAGCAGTTCCTCCGCGGGTATCACGTCGAGCCGGGAGATTGCCTGGGACCGGGGTAGAATTGCAAATTGCAAATTGACTGACTCTAACCTTTTCTATGTGTGGACAATTGAACAGCAAACCGGGCTCGCCTTGAACACCGACATTCGCCATCCTTCCTCTGTTATCACGGAGGAGGGACGAGAATGGACGCTCAACGACGAACCCGGTCGTGTTCTC
>JAUWHT010000407.1 GCA_030605745.1 Pirellulales bacterium
GGGGTGGCAATTCATTGCCACCTTAAGCGGTTAGTAGACAACGCACGGCAGGCGATAGTCAAGGCCCGATTAAATCCCGGTTTCTCCCCGGGACCGCAGTCCCGGGGCGTTTGGACGCGTGAGAATTTGAGACATTATCAACTGCTTGCGAAGCTCTTCGGGCAATTTCTTGTCGGCATGGGGCGTCAACCGGTCGAGCCGCAACGCGGCATCGGCCTCGCGGCGGAAGTCGGCCTGGTTGCCTGCTGCCTGGTGGGCCAGCGCCAGCTTGGCTCGGTTCAGTGCGCTGTTGTGGTAAAAGTGAACCGCCCGACTGTATGCCGCTACTGCCTTGTCGATCTCGGCCCGCCGGCCGGTCTTCGCGTAGGCTCTTGTGTACCAGTTGCCGGAGGCCAGCCAGGCCGGGGCGGAGTTCGTCGCCAGTTCCAGGGCTGTGGCGTTGTACTGCTCGAACCGGCGGAACCTCTCGTCGTTGGAGTTTTTCCACCAGTCTTCAAATGCAATCGCGGCCAACTGCCGCCACGGCTCGGCGGCGAGCGGATCGGCTACGGCGGCGACCTGGAGGTGCTTTTCGGCTTCGGATGGTTTCCGCCGGGCGGCGCGCATCTCGCCCTGGCAGCGGAGCACCGGGCTGTATGCCGTGCTGTAGCAAGCGACGGCCAATGCCAGGGCGATGCCGAGCAGCCCGAAGGCGACGCTCCGAGGCAGCATCTGCCTTGCAACCCGAGTGCCAGCAGCAGCCAGAGCGAGCTGGATACGCCCGGAAAACCGATCCCACCGGCGGCCAGCAGGTTGACCAGCAGCACCAGCACTCCGATTGCCGGTAGCAGCGTCGGCAACTGCCCGTGGCCGATCCATCCGAACAAAAGCGCCATGCACCCGGCGGCCAGCGGCAAACCCAGCAGCATCGCGGCAATGCCCGGCGGGGCTGCGCTCAGAAGCCCCAGCGGCACTGCCAGCAGGAAGCCGCATGCCGCACCGAGGATGATATGCACGCACGAGAATTGCAAATTGCAAATTGTCTGACTCTAACGTTTTCTATGTGTACGGTCCGCCGCCTGCAAGGGAGGCACAGACCTGAAGGTTGTGTAGCCAATGTGGGTGGTATTGCTTCTGGTTAAGTCGGTGGGCGGGGCTCTGGTATTTGCGTGGCTCGCCGCTGCGGGGCGCGAAGGGACGAAAGTTCTGCAGCAGGGCCCAACCTCGGAGGCGTCGCTCGCACGAACTTTGGTGCCCGTGAAGGCCTCGGCCGGCGTACAGAAAACGTGTCAGACGATTCATCAAACGGTCCACCAGGTTGCTCGTGCGATGGCAGCCGGGATGAGAATAACTGACCACATAGTCCGACTCGTGGTTCCACAGCTTCGTCACCGTCTCCAGCACCACTTTCGGCCAGTTGCTCTGCTGGCACCACGCGCGGAACGTTGCCATCCGCTGGCGAAAGTCGCTGGCCGTGGTGGCGCGGTAGACGTCCCACACATGGTCGTGCAGTTCACGGGCCTTGCGGCAGCGGTCGCGAATCTTCAAGAAGCCGTGCAGGAAACACAGTATCGGCACGATCGTCGAAAACAGGGCACGGAAGGCGTTACGGGTCGCAAACCAGCCGTCGGTGTTGACGGTCTTCGGGGCATACTCGGGCTTCACGTCCCGCGATTCCCGTGCGAACTGGCCGTAGGCGTCGGTGAGGTGCTCTTCGTCAGCCGAGTCGGTCAGAGCCACGCCCAGCACACACCCCGCGCCCGCCGTGAAAGCCACGTAGCCCTTCTCGCCGCACCAATCAGCGTGATGCTCGTCGGCGGCCAGATCTTCAGGCAGCCGCGCCGGATCACGCACGGTGGTCCCCACCAGGCTCGAGCGCCCCAGTCGTTCAAGATGCCGGTGCCAGTACATCTCGTTGTGTCCGAAGATTTCCGTCACGGCCCAGCACGGCACGCCCAACGAGAGCAACATCAGCGGATGTTCCAGTTCGTCCACGGTGCCGGTCATGTAAGACATTACAAAACTGGGTCGCAAGGTGAACACGCTGCCATCTGGCAGCCGCAATTGCCGCAGCCGGATGCCGGGCATTTTGGCGGATTCCGGCAGGTGGCCCGTCAATTGATAGTTCCCTTCAATGCCCTTGGGAAACAGCTCTGGCGAGGTACGAATCAGTGGTTCCAGAAACTGCCGGACTTGCCCGGCGTCGTCCCAAATGCGATCATAGACATCACGAGTCATCGGAATACAAATCTGCCTGGATCCGCGAGCCGTACCTTCGTCCCGCGGCATCCGACCACGAGAACACGACCGGGTTCGTCGTTGAGCGTCCATTCTCGTCCCTCCTCCGTGATAACAGAGGAAGGATGGCGAATGTCGGTGTTCAAGGCGAGCCCGGTTTGCTGTTCAATTGTCCACACATAGAAAAGGTTAGAGTCAGCA
>JAUWHT010000198.1 GCA_030605745.1 Pirellulales bacterium
GAGAACACGACCGGGTTCGTCGTTGAGCGTCCATTCTCGTCCCTCCTCCGTGATAACAGAGGAAGGATGGCGAATGTCGGTGTTCAAGGCGAGCCCGGTTTGCTGTTCAATTGTCCACACATAGAAAAGGTTAGAGTCAGAGAACTTCATCCTTCATCCTTATTCTACACCATCCCCCCGTATTTTCGCAGGATCCATTCACCAACCAGCAGAACCAGGAACAGAAGCAGCACCGGCCACTTGTTCCAGAGCGGTTTCGGCGGCAGCGATTCGATGGGCACCTGGCGGCCTGGGGGGAGGTCTCTCAGGAGCCGGCCGGCGGTCTGGAAGGTATAGAATCGGCCCTTGGTCTGCTTGGCGGCCCGGCGCAGTGCGGCCGTGTCGGTGCGGACCCGGTCGAACTCGCCCGGCGGGGCCACCACCGAGAAATCGACCGCCGGGGCCTGACCTTCCAACGCCGGGACTGCGACCCAGGCGTGGTAACTGCCAGCCGGCAAGCCGCTCAGCACGTGCTGAAAAACCCCGCGGCCGGCCGTGCCGCGCCGGAGCTGGATTCGCCGGGTCTTGTGACCCTGGTGTTCCAGGACCACCGTCACGCCGTCGTCTTCGGCCGGTGCCAGCCGCTCGTCGGCGAAGCGAACCCGCAGCCGCACTGGCTCGCCTTGGTCGTACCGGCGGCGGTCGGCCAAGAGCACGGCCGAGCGTCCCGCGGCGGCGAGTTTCGAGCGGGCAAGGTAGCGGATCATCTGGACCCAATATCGCGCGAAATAAACGTCGCCCACACGTCGGCGCCAGCGCCAGGTTTCGTCGGTGGCGTGAAACAGCACCTTGCCTGCTCCCACGTATTGCAGGCAGATTACCGGCAGCGGCCGGCCGTCGTGCCCATGGCGGGCCGGGTCTACAGCCAGTACGCGAGCGGCCGGTCTCAGTTCCGGGGACTCCAGCAACCAGTACAGCGGCGGCAGGTTCCGCCAGATGGTTCGGGTCTCGGCCGGCGTATCGCCAAGCTGCATCGGCGGACAGGCCAGCCCCAACTCGGTCGGCTGCACCTGGTAACCCTCGGTGATTGCCCGATCCGGATCGGGATAGCGAATGCTGCTCAGTTCGACGGGCACAAGCCGTGCCAGCGGTGAGTCGCTGAAAGCGGAGGGCATGTACTTCGGCCCGGCGATCAGCACCAGCCCGCCCCCCTTCCCCGGATCGTCGACAAAGTCCGTGAGGTTCTGCATCATCGCTGCGCTAAGCAGCGCAAGATTGACGTCGCCGAGAATCACCACGTCGTAAGCAAACAACTCGTCGCGCCGCACCGGAAAGCCCGGAAGCGCGACGGCGTCCTGCTCGGCATATTCCGGGTCGGCCTCCTGCAACACGGTGCTCAGCTCGATCGTCTCGTCGCGCCGGAGCATGTTTCGCAGGTAGCGGAACTCGAAGTTCGGGTACGCCTGGACCAGCAGCACGCGGATTTGTTCCTTGCAGACTTGGATCGTCTGCTCTTGGCGATTGTTGTCGGTTTGCAACTCACCGGTTTGCGGTTCGACCTGGACGACGTAGCGGAATTGGCCGACCTCGGTGGGGCGGTACTGCAAACGGACCGGCTGAGTCTGGCCGTCTGGCCCGACGGTGACGTCGATCTTTGCCAGCACGGCCGGTTTGCCCTGCTGGCGAAGCACGACGCGGACCTTCTTGCCCTCGAACCCGGTGCCCGTGAGCTGCGCTTCGAAGCTGAGCAGGTCGTCGACGAAGACAAGCGGCTCGACCAGCAGATCGGTCAGTTTCAGATCGCGTACCGGCTTGTCGCTGCCCAGGCCTATAGGAAACAGCGGCACGCCCTTGCGCCGGGCCGTCGCGGCGGCATCGACCAGCGGCGGACCATCGGTATTTATCCCGTCGGTCAACAGCACGATGGCGGCCGGCCGGCTGCCGCGCAACTCATCGAGCACCCTGCGGACCGCGGCACCCAGCCGGCTGGTTTCGCCGGTCGGCTCGTGCGACTTGATCTGTTCGGCCAGCCCGGTCACACCCGATTCGCCGCTGGAGTGGGTCCCGGTAAGATAATATAGTCGCAGCTTGTAGTCTTCGGCGATTGAAGCCAACATCCGGGCGTTGTTCTCGGTAAGCAGCGTGCGAGCGAGGTTCCATCGACTGAGTTCGTCGTTGTCGGGGTCGGTTTGCTTGATCCGCTTGATGAGTCTGGTCCGCAGCTTCCGGTCGTAGCGGTCGACGATCGTCATGCTTAGCGAGTCGTCGACCAGCACGGCCACGTAGGGCAGCCCGGTGCGTTGAAACGAGACGGCCAACTGGGCAATCATCGCCAGCACGATTGCCACCAGCGCCAGGCGGACCGCCGCCAGCGCCATCCGGTACGGCCCGGGCGCTCGGCGATTCTCGCGGAGGTAGATGGCCACCACGAACACCACTGCGAAAACCAAAAACAGCAGCGTTACCCACGGCGGCCAGGGCCAACTATGCTCCAGGCTCCAGACCGTACCCTCGCCGGGCCCGGTGTCAATGCCGAGCAACCGTTCGATCCAGCTTGGCAGTGTACCGCTCATCTCATCTTAATGTCCAAAACGCCAGGCCAGGAAGGTCTCCAAGAACAACAGTCCCAAAACGATGTAGAGCAGATCGACGTGCAGGCGTCCAGGTTGGGCAATCGCTTGGCCGGCCGGCTGCTCCTGGAGCTTCTGCCACGTGGTCTGGTAAAGGAAGTCGACGCCGGGCCAGACCTCGTTGCGGAGCCGGTCAACACTAAGCTGCGTCAGGTCGCTCTCGGCCGTATCGACGTTCACCGCAAAGAGCAAGGTACGGTCGATCGGCGGACTGAACCGCGCGCGGTAGATGCCGCTGGCCGCCGTGTCGGCGTAGTCCAGAGTGGCGTAATCCCCGTCGCCGTGCAGTTGCAATTCCCGGCTGCCTCCGTCGGGTGTTTGCAGCGAGACCGGTACGTCGGTCGCCGGCGTGGAGACCGATGCCCGCAATGGCTGGCCCACCTCGACGTTCCGCTGCTTATACCGCCCGCCGGTGCACCAGGCCAGAAGTTCCTGCACGAGCGGCACGAAGCCGGGCCCGACCGGCATCGGCGTCCAGGAAGTGTCGGCCGAGGTGGCCACCAGCACCACGCGTCCGGCGTGGATCGGTTCCTCGACGATCAGTGGATCGCCGTTGGTAAGCGCCAGTGCAACCTTGGCGCCGGAGTCCTTCGGCAGATTCAACTTGAAGTACCTGGTGATCGGAGTGCTTGACAATCCGGCCTCTACGCCGCCTCTAAACGCCCGGACGATCGGATGACGATACTCCAGCGGGTTAATGAAGTACGTGCCTTTCGGCGCGATTTTTCCCAGCCGGGCAGGCAGCAGGTGGAGGCCCCCCTGCCCCGGCCGGCCAGGCTGGCCGACCAACTCGCTGTTGTACCGCTCGGCCAGCACGCCTTCGCCCAGGAAAAATACCAGGTTGCCGCCCCCGCGGAGATAGGCATCCAGTATCCGGGCCTCGCTGGAAGTGAACTGGGCCACCTCGCAGAGGAATACGCACTGGTAATCTCCCAAGTCGCGTTCCAGCAGCACGCTCTCGCCGGCGACTTCCACACGGACCGTGGGCTGCTCCGCCCGATCGCCTTGCGGTGACAGTGCGCAAACCAAGTAGTCAGTCGCACCGCGAAACGGCTCGCCGGAGGGCCGGCCGTCAACGCACAACACGCGTATTGACTGCCGCAGCGGGACCACCAGCCAGCGGTGATTGTCTACCTCCAGCGCGTCGCCGTCGGCGCGGACCTCGACGGCGTGGTTGCCAGGTGTTTCAAAGCGGTACGAGAAGTCGACAGACACTTCCCCGCCCGCCGGCAACTCGACGAGCTTCTGCTCGACGCGCCGGCCGTCGATCAGCAGTTCCACTGGCTGGTTGCTTCGCGCCTGGCCGCCGAAGTTTTTCAGGGTGGTTTCCAGATCGACGCTTTGCGCCGGCGTGGCTACGGGCTCGAGCGAGCGAAGTCTGGTAATGGCCAGGTTTTCGGCCGCCGGTTGCCCCAGGTCGATTACAATCAGCGCAGCCGACTCGGCCAGTTCCCGGCTGCGGCGTTGGAAATCGGCCGCCGCCGCACCGGTCAGTTCCGGAACCCAGCCCACACGTCCGAGATCGGTCAGGAAATAGACTTCGTGCTGCGTAAGACGTGGATTCTCGCGGCGGGCGTTCTGGACGAGTTGCCGAATCATTGACACCGTGGCCGGCAGATCGATCGTGGTGTCGGTCCGCTTGAGGTTGTCGATCTCTTCGAGCACCTCGCCCGGCTCCATGGACGGAGTACCCACCACCACGCACGGCGGCCGCGCCATCAGTACCAGCGTGAATGCGTCGCCTTGCCGGCTCTGTTCGACGATCTGCCGAGCGAGCTGCTTGGCCCGATCGAAGCGGTTCTTGTCCGCCGGCTTGTAAGCCATCGAGTACGAGGCGTCGACCACCAGCACGCGGTGCGTTCGCCCGGCCGAGGTCAACGCGAACCCGGCACGTTCCCAGTACGGCTCGGCCACTGCCAGCACCAGCAGCACGACCAACAATGTGCGGACGGCCAACAGCAACCACTGCTCGAACCGTATCCGCCGGGTTTGCCGCTTGACTGCGACCAGCAGGTACTCCATCGCCGCCCACGACATCTCGCGGTACTTTCGCCGGCTCCACAAGTGGATCAGGATCGGTGCAGCAGCGGCAGCCAGCCAACCGAGCATCGGCAAGTGGGCAATTCCAAAGGCGTAGATGGGCGTTGGCATTAGTGGAGAGTGGAGAGTAGATAGTGGATAGTGGATAGTGGATAGTATTCCATGGCGACTAAAGGGGGAGGATGGGGCAAACGGCATTGCTGTAGGTCAGGCGGTCTTTCCCTTCAGTGAATTCATCAGCCCGCTTGTTATGCGACCGACTTCAGTGGTGAGCCTGATAAGCTCAGATATCTGCGGTTCGCGCACGTAACCAAGGCGTTGACTTATGAGTATCTGTGTTTCGACCTCCTTAAGGGAACCGTTGGCTATAGCGAGAAAGTGCATGAAATCGCGTGTAGTGCTTCGTCCCTGGCCTTCGGCGATATTGGACGGGATAGATACTACTGCCCGACGGAGTTGACTTGTCAGGCCGTAAATCTCGTGTTTGGGGAAGTTTTCAGTCACGCGATAGACCCTTTCCACAAGGTTCATCGCTTTCTGCCACGCGATAAGTTCACGATAGTCTTTGACCGCCATGAGAATGTTCCTTTCAAGAGTTTGATGAGTAAGGACCAAGCAACCTCCTATCCACTATCCACTGTCCACTGTCCACTATCCACTATCCACTACCGCCGCGAGGCAAGATAACTTGACAGCGCCACTTCCAGCGACTGATCGGTTCGCATCTGGACGTAGTCGATCTGGTGCATCCGGCAGCCTTTCTTCAGCCGGCGAACGTACGCGCCGAACTCCTCCAAATAGGCCTTTCGCAGTGCCCGGGGTTCGGCCAGCACCTCGGGCAACTGCTCGAGGCCTTGGAACAAGGTGGCCTGCTGGAATGGGAAATCCAACTCGGCCGGGTCGAGCACGTGCATCAGGATTACTTCTTGCCGGTGGTGGCGAAAATGCTTTAGCCCGGCCATCATCGAGTCCACGTCGTCGAACAGGTCGCTCAGCACAACCACCAGCCCGCGCTTCTTCAGCCGCTCGGCCAGTTCGTGGAAGATCGGCCCGGTGGCTGTCTTGCGCTCGGGAACCGACTCCTCCATCACGTGCACGAGCTGTTCCATGTGCGAGGGGTTGCTGCCCGCGCGGACCAGCGAGCGAATCTCCTTGTCGAACGTGACAAGCCCCACGCTGTCCTGCTGATGGAGGATCAGGTACGCCAGCGCGGCCGCGGCGCATTGGGCGTACTCGAGCTTCGACATCGCCGCGGCGTCGCTCCGGTAGCGCATGCTCTGGCTGGTATCCAGCAGCAGGTAGCAGGTCAGGTTCGTCTCTTCTTCGAACTGCTTGAGATAATACTTATCGGTCCGGCCGAAAACCTTCCAGTCGAGGTACCGCAGGTCGTCGCCGGGCGCATACTCGCGGTGTTCGGCGAACTCGATGGAGAAGCCGTGGAACGGGCTGCGGTGCACTCCCGAGACGTACCCTTCGACGATCAGCCGGGCACGCAACTGGAGCCCTTCAAGCCGTACCAGGATCTTCGGATCTAAATACTTCCGGGAGTTTTCCACCGGCGGCTGCCTCGTCCTGTTCGACCGTTGCGGTATCGATCAAGCGTGCGATGATGTCGTCGGGCTTTAGGCCTTCGGCCTCGGCGTTGAAGTTGGTGACGATCCGGTGTCGCATCACGGGCGGCGCCACCGCGCGGATGTCGTCGCAGCCCGCGTAATACCGCCCGTGCAACACCGCCCGGGCTTTCGCTCCCAGCACCAAGTACAGGCTCGCCCGGGGACCGGCACCCCAACTGATATACTCGCGGATGAAGCCGGGCACTTCGCCCTTCTCAGGGCGCGTCAGCCGGACAAGTTTCAGCGCGTAACGGATTACGTGATCGGCCACGGGCAGCCGGCGAACGATCCGCTGCAATCTGAGAATCTGCTCGCCCGATAGCGTCGGCGTTACCTCCGCAACCACGTCGGCCGTGGCCCGCCGGACTATATCAAACTCCTCGTCCTCGCCCGGATAATCGACGTAGGTATTGAACATGAAGCGGTCCAGTTGGGCCTCGGGCAGCGGATAGGTTCCTTCCTGCTCGATGGGGTTTTGCGTGGCCAGCACGAAGAAGGGTTGCTGAAGTGGGTGCCGCGTGCCGCCGGCGGTGATCTGGTACTCCTGCATCGCCTCTAACAGCGCCGCCTGCGTCTTGGGCGGAGTGCGGTTGATCTCGTCGGCCAGGATCACGTTGCCGAAGATCGGGCCTTTCAGAAACTTCAGCTCCCGCGTGCCCGACTGCTTGTCCTCCTGAATCACCTCGGTACCGGTGATGTCCGAGGGCATCAGGTCGGGAGTGAACTGGATGCGGCTGAACTTAAGCGATAGCGTGTCGGCCAGCGTGCGGATCAGAAGCGTCTTGGCCAGCCCCGGCACACCGACCAGCAGGCAATGTCCGCGGGCAAACATCGCCACCAGCAGTTCCTCGATCACCTGCTGCTGCCCGACAATCACCCGGGATAGCTGCTCAGTGATCAGGCGGTACGCCTCACTGAGTTCTTCTACGGCTTGGACATCGTCGTTTTGGAGCATGGGTACGGCCACAGCTTTTCTTATTGGGAAAGCGTGAACTGGAAGTCGTCATAATAGCCCCCGGCGGAAGCTGGTCACCGGACTTTGAGTAATTGCTTGTTTGCCAACGACTTAGCCACTGCCCCCTCATTGGCACTATGCAATGGGTGGCACGTCCCTGAGCGCAGCGAAGGGCGTGGTATACGCGGAACACACCCATCACTACGTTCTGGGTGTGCCACACGATGAATAATCCGGGCTAAACATGCGCCTGTTTCTTTCGGCATACCGCCGTACGGGCTCAGCGCGATTAGCTCCGTGCCGGTTGCAATCAGCAACCGGCCACCGGCGACCAGCAGGTTGCCGCCGGTCGCGCCACGGGGAACCAGGTCGATGACCTTCCTCGGCTGGGCCGTCTTCTGGTCGAAGATATAGACTTTCTCGCGAGTCGGCCAGAGGACACAATCGCCCGCCAGAATGCCGCGGCCGAATCCGGGCTTCTCGGGCCCGTCGGGCCAGACGTGTTTCACCCGGCCTGTGTCTTCCCCTTTCAAGCCGATCCAATACAGCTTTTGCCCGCCGGCAATGAGGTAATCGGCGGTGGTACCCAGCAGGTGAACCACGTTCTCGAGTTGCGTGCCGGTTTGCCAGAGGATCTGGCCGGTGGCGGCATCGAAGGCGAAGATCCGCGGGCTGTCGGACGGGGCAACCAGCAGGGTACCGCGATCGTAGAGGCATGGATTCAGGTCTCGCTGCCAGTGCGGTGCAAGCTCGAGCAAATCGCCTCGCAGGGCGCGGGGATAGAGGCTAACCCACATCAGACGCCCGTCGCGGGCCGAAATCGCCGAAACCGCGCCGAGATTCGTGTTGTAGTAAAGCACTTCCCCGGCGAGTGTCAGAAGGTTGTGCGTGCTCTGGGGCAGCATACCACGAGCCGGCGTTTCCGCAGCGCAGACAAAACGCCGCCAAAGCCGGCGACCGGTCCGGGCATCGAAACACGCCACGTGGGCCTGCGGACGGACCTCGTCGCGACGCATGCCCACATAAACCTGCGACCCGTCGGCAACCGGTGAGCCCTCCAGCGCCCAGCCCTGCTCCGCCGATATCTTCCACATCAGCCGGCCCTCGGCCGCCAGGTCCAGACACACCAGGTATCCGCCAAACCGGCTTGAGGACAAGTCGGGCAAGTCGGCTCCGTGCGGTCGGCTGGTCACCGTGCTGCCCATCCGGGCGTAGAGCTTGCCGCCAAAGGCGGTCATCGTAAAGCGGGCTGTTCCCAGGGCGGTCAACGGCTCGGAAGGCTCGGCCATCGGTTCGAACTGCGCGCGATAGACCACCGACCCGGCCTGCCCCCAAGCCGGCTTACCCGTTGCGGCTCGCATAGCACGAATCTCACTGCGGTTATTGACCAACACCAAGTCACCGATCAACAGGGGATGAACACCGGGCGGCCTGTCTGCTCCCGCGTCCGCTGTGCCCAACGCGGTCCGCCATGCCACTTCGCCCACGTCGATTAGCTCCGGGGCGATCTTGTTGCGCAAGGTGTTGCCGGCAAATGTAGACCAGTCGGGGTCGGGCTTTTCGCGCGGCCAGGCGGCACTCTCGGCCAGCAGCGCAGCCAGCGCCTTGGCGTAGTTCACTTCCCGACCGCCGAACCGGCCTTGCGCCTCGCCATGCAAACGGGTGAACTGCGTCAACTCGTCGTGTGCTCGATCCCGGGAACCTTCCAGAATCGAAACCAGCACCAGCCGGGCGCGAACCGCTGCCAGGTCCAGTTCCGTGTCGGGAAAGCCGGGCCAGGTGCGAGCGACGCCCGACGGCGGCTCGCTGGGAATGATCCGCTCCCAGAACCAACGCGCCGAGACGTAATCGCCCGACTCCAACGCCGTCTCGCCCAGGGCCAACAGCGCGTCGTCACCCCAACTGCTGGCCGGCGCGTGCTCAACCACTTTCGCCAACAAACGGCGGTCCCGCCCGGCGATGCCTTCTTCGTACCACTTCCGCGCTACCGGATCGACCCGGCTGCGGTACAGCTTAAGGGCATCGGGGGGCAGCGCGGCAAACTGCAAGTGGCAGTAGTCGCGCAGACTGATATAACGATGCTCCGTCACGCCCAGCAGCTTGTCCTCGACATTCTCCATCACCTCGCGGAGCGTCTCGACGGCCTCGTCCCATTGCCGGTCGGCCAGGTACGCCTTGGCGCGTTGGAGTTGGGCCGACACCGTGCTGTCGGCCTCATCGATCTGGACGGTTGCAGCCAACTCGAACTGACTATCGGGCTGGCCGGCGAAGATTTGCGCGTGCGCACAGCGGTTGCCACCGCAGGGCAGCAACGTCCCGACGGCAACAAGCACCGGCGCCAGCCACGCAGTTCGGCACATGCAGTTCATCGGGGCGATGCCCTCAATAAATTCGCGCGGGTTGGTGTGCATGGGGAGTCGGGATTGAAAATTGGGGAATTCCTAACGACTAACGCCAAGCTCAGGTGGGGAGACCGGTTTTCCTCTTGGGTTGTAGCCGCCCCACTCCTTGGCAAGTGACAGAAAGTTGCCCATGATTCTTCGGGAGTTTTCGGGAGTTCCGGGCAATTCCATGTGGAATTGGGCGGCATAGATGTAACGGTCCTCGACGCGAAGGCATTGGTTCACCGTCAAGGCACCGGGCCCTTTGGTAACTACTCTGATCCAACCCTTGGGTAGATATGCGATCTGGCCACAGTGGTATTCCATGATTTCGAAGACCTCGGGCAATCCATCGAACGCCGGATCTTGGGCGACCTTCCGCATGTTGAACTTACCTCGCTCGCAAATGTTTTTGTCGAAATTGCCGCATGGAACTTTGCTGTTGTCGGTGTATCCGATGTGAGTATAGATGGGCGACTTTGGATTGTTGGAATCGCGGCAACGTGGGCAATCCCACGGTTTATCTACACCCGTGTCTTCGAGAATTGCGAAGGCCTGAGCACCGCCGCACGCACCCCACATTGGCAAATTGCGGTGTTTTAGGACCTCTTGAACACCTCGCCATGGTTCACGAGTCCGTTTACACCAGGGAGCGGCACAGCCGGTAAAAAAGGCGCACAGTGGCTGCGGTTCCGCCGAGACAAAGCTTTTGTCGAAGTCGCCGATCCACATCTGTTGTATCAGGCCGTTTTCCCAACCTTCGCATTGGTGTAGGAGTTTGACGAATAGGTTTTCCCAAAATGTGCCCTTTCCGGCCGGCAACTCGGAACTATCGGTGGAGCTGACGGAAATGACCCAGTCACTGAACTTAATCTTCGCGGAAGGATCGTCGCGAAATTCAACTTCTCGTAAGGTCGGACATCCCCCAAGGCTTTCGAAAATCATCAATCGAAGGTATTGCACCCAACATGCCTTTGACAAACGATGTATGCGAAACATCCGCCGTTCGCGTTTCGTTTCGGTTTCTTCCAGATCGTGCCATGTCTTGGCGTCCGTGCTCCACTGCCACATGTAGTGCCTCGCGGAATTACGAAGAATAGTAGGATGGCTCCCATTGATTTGCAAAATGGCACCTACTTGGCACGGTTTTGCGAATTGGATTTGCCACCACCATGTTTTTGCACCTTTTGCCCCCCGCCAAACAGCGCCAGGCCTTATCGAGAACCGATCGCCGTCAACGGCTCCAGCGGCCAATGATTCGGCAACCGTACTGGAAGCAGTTGCTTCCCCCTGGATGCGCGCTGCCTGCAAGGTAGAACCCCACAGACTAACGCACAAAACCAGCCAGAGTATGCGCAAGCTTGTAAATTGAAATCCGCCAGTCGAAACTTTGCTAACATGAATCATTTTCATCATCTTGCCCTATATTATCCACTCCTACAGCGGTCCGCTAATTCCTCCGTCCTTTCGAATCCGCCAGAAGTGGACGCCCATCAGGAAGGCGGCCACCAGCGGAATGCCTACACAGTGCAGGACGTAGAACCGGTTGAGGGTCTCTTCGCCCACATCGCCAACTGGTCCCACGGCAGTAGGTAGCCGGTGAAGGAAACGTGCTCAAGGCGTAAATCTGCCGCTTGCCCCGGTACTGGCCGCTGACTACCCAGACGCCGTACTGCTGTTTGTATTGCGAAGTTGTTATTAGACAACTGCTTATTCGCGACCACCAGTCGCGGCTTTATACTTCGTCCTCGATCACCCATGGCTTGCGGTACTGGCGCTTGAAGAGCTTCATCGCCTCGGGGTTGTCGACGATGTGCTCGGTCTTGGGGTCGATGACCAGTTTTTCTCCGCCGGTGCGGTAGCTGATGTTGGCGTAGTGGATCAAAAGGGCGCTGAGGTGGCCATGCTCGATGTCGGCGCTGGGCAACTCCCGGCTGCGGATACAGCTTATAAAGTTTTCCTTGTGGTCGGGATCGGAGTGGCGGCCGTACATCTGGGCCTTGACCACCGGCTTGCGGTCCTTCGGTCGCACGTAGACCTGCCATCCCCCGCCGTGCCGGCCCACGCACATCAGACCCTTGGTGCCGAAAATCTCGATCCGCGTGGCGTTCTGCGGCCAGTAAGGGAACATGTCGCTGTTGCGCAGCACGCCATCGGTCTTCAGCATGTACGGCGTGTAGAGTGTCAGTTCGAAAGTGACCACCATCTTGTCGAACTGGTAGACGGCCACCTGGCTGTCGGGCGTCTCGAACGCCCCTTCGCTGGCATATCGCCCGCCGGTTGAGTAAACAGTCTGCGGATAGTCCACGCCGCAGAGCCATCGGGACAGGTCGATCTGGTGGCTGGCGTCGTTGGCGAAGTCGCCGCCGGAGTAGCGCCACAAGTGGTGCCAGCCGCGGTGCAGCGTGGCGTTGTACTTGTGTTCCGGCGCCGGGCCGTTCCACATGTCCCAATCGAAGCCCTCGGGTGGATCGCTGTCTTTGGCCATCTTCATGTTGCCTTGGAATTTCTGGTTGTAGATACGGCACATGTGGATATCGCCCAGTTTGCCCTCTTCGATGAACTTCTTGGCCTCGATGTTGTACGGTGCGCTGCGGTTCTGGGTGCCGACTTGAACCACCCGCTTGTACTTCCGTGCCGCCTCGACCATCTTGCGGCCTTCCCAGCAGCTATGGCAGGGCGGCTTCTCCACGTACACGTCCTTGCCGGCCTGGCAACTCCAGACGGTTGCCGGTGCGTGCCAGTGGTCGGGCGTGGCGACCACGATCGCGTCGACCGACTTGTCATCCAGCGCTTTGCGGAAGTCCTTTATTCGCTTCGGCTCGATGCCGCCCTGGTGCTTGCCGATACCCTTCAGACGTGATTCCAACTTTTTCCCGTCCACGTCGGCGAGGTAAGCGAACTGACAGTCGCCCCGCGAGACGAAACCGTTGGCCAGCCCCGCGCCACGGCCCAGGCCGACGACGCACATGATGATCTTCTCGTTGGCCGGCGCCGCCCGAGCGGACTGCGCGTCACTGAGGATGGTCACACCGGCGGCCAGTCCCAGCGTGGTCTTCTTCGAACAATCAAGGAATTCCCGACGATTCAACATAGTCATGGTACGTAGCCCTTCTAAAAAAAGGCAAAAGGTAAGTGTTCAGTTGGTAGGACATCTTCATTTTAGCAAATCGTGCCCCGGGATGCCATGGCCAATTGATTAGTGCCTGCCAATCGACTACGATATTGTTGCGGTTTGAGGGCTCAGGAAGAGGGCAATCCCCGCCAGCGAGGGTGTCAGCAAATCCAGCGGATTTTCAGTCGTTTGGGGTTATACCGCGGTTGGGTAAGGAGCTGTAACACAATAACTCGATCAATTGGGTGGCACGCCCAGAACGAAGTGATGGGCGTGGGGGCCGGAAAAACACGCCCTTCGCTCTGCTCAGGGACGTGCCACCCAGTTGCCGATTCGGTCAAGTTATTCTTTTAC